>JAUPKV010000673.1 GCA_030837265.1 Methanobacteriota archaeon | reverse complement strand
TCCTTTTAATACTCGCAGTGCTTATCGTAACTGCAAGCAACCTGTATGCTGCACACATCCTGGTATCTGCTGCCATGAGCCTGAAGGATGCTTTTACGGAAATTGCACGGGATTTTGAAAAAAAATATCCGCAGGAGAAAGTCCACATGAACTTCGCCTCTTCCGGTCAACTTCAAAAACAAATAGAGGAGGGAGCGCAGGCAGACGTATTTGCCAGTGCATCCGTGAAAGAGCTCAATTCTCTTGAGGAGAAAGGGCTTATCATCAATACAACCCGGCGGACATTTGCTCAAAATTCTCTGATTATCCTTTCTCATAAGAAAATCACGGATATTAAAGACCTCGCAAAAGGCGAATTCGGAAAGATTGCTATCGGTGATCCTGGTACCGTCCCGGCAGGTAAATACGCTAAGGAGACTCTCGAACACTACAAAATGTACGCTAAGCTAAAAGATAAATTTATCTTTGCTGAAAATGTCAGGCAGGTTCTCGCCTATGTCGTAAGGAATGAGGTGGATGCCGGTATCGTTTATAAGACCGATGCTTTGACCGTCAAAGATCCCTCGTTGCTTATTCTAACCATAGATGCCAAATCACATGAGAAAATAGAGTACCCTATGGCAGTAATCAAGCAGACACAGAAGGAAAACACCGCTAAGTTGTTTGTCGATTTTGTTGGCTCGAAGACCTCCCGTGCTATTTTAAAAAAGTACGGATTTTACATTCCCTGATGAGGAAATATACATGCTTTAATCCCCTTGATAGGGAAAATACATGATTGATGCAAATGATTTATTTTCAGTGGCCTTGTCGCTTAAAGTAGCGCTTGTAGCAACGACAATCAACGTGGTTATCGGTATTCCGATAGCTTACATTCTTGCGAAAAAAAAATTCTTTGGAAAGACACTGCTGGAAGCACTTATCACTCTGCCGCTGGTACTCCCTCCGACTGTCGTGGGATTTTATCTACTGGTTTTGGTAGGGAGAAACGGATACATCGGGCGTATCCTATACAATACGTTTCATGTATCGATTGTATTTACCTGGTATGCAGCAGCATTGGCAGCACAAGTGGTATCAATGCCCTTGATGGTGAGAGCTTCGAAAGCGGCGATAGCAAGTATAGATTCGGAGTATGAGAATGCGTCATATACGCTTGGTAAATCCAGGCTCTATACGATATTCAAGGTGACCCTTCCCTTGGCGAAAAAAGGGATCATCGCTGGTGTCGTGTTAGCGTTTTGCAGGGCTTTGGGAGAATTCGGTGCAACGATAATGGTAGCAGGCAATATTCCAGGGAAAACCACTACGATGCCGATTGCGATTTATTCTGCCTTTTACGCTTCGCAAAATCAGAAGCTCTATTTGGGAGTAGCGATTTTGACTTTTATCTCTTTCGCAGCTACATTTATGGTTAACAGTATGGAGAAGAAAAGTGGCATGCAGATCTTTAAAAGTTGACGTAAAAAAACTTTAGGACTTTCATTGTCTTTCATTAACGGCAGATTGGTCAACGAAAGTTAATATAACCTGTTTGTTTGCCTACACCGGTTCCGGCAATTTTCCTTCAAGCGTTACCTGTTTGGCGCTATCTGTTATTTTAAGTCATTTTAAGTTATTTTTGCCCTTGACCTTTGTGAAAATCAGTACTACTATATCTATAGTCGGATTTGTGTTTCGAATAAGATCACAAAGTCAAGAAGTATTGACTTCAAATAGATAACTATTTCCTCGTAAATGAGGAAAAGAATACCCTCGTGCTCCCCAGCATAAAATTTCTCATGAATGATGGAGAGAGCATTTTTTCAATAAGTTAGATATTAAGTACCTATCTGAAAAGTGGGCGTGACTCCAATTGTGCAGTCTCCCGGGACTTTGCGGATGGGTCTTGAGTACAGGCTACGGGAATTATCCGACCAGATGGGTTTGCTTGGTTTCGCAGGCGATACGCATGTCCTGCCTTGTTAACTGGCCGCATATTTTCTTTGCAGTGTACTAAGCACTTAATGGTCAACCTTTCTGAAAGGGGGTATTAGGCAGTGACCGCGTATAACAAAGAAAAAGCTTTCATGATTTATCCCTCTCGGTGTACGGCTTGTCGTTCCTGCCAGGTAGCTTGCAAAAACTGGAATGAAAATATTGAGACCAAAACCACAAATGTGGGAACCTATGAAAATCCACCTGCCCTGAATTTTAATACCTTCACCAAGATAAAATTTAATGAGCACAGTAATGGTAAAAGTTTCGGGATCAAGTGGCTTTTTCTGAAGCAGCAATGCCTGCATTGTACCGAAGCAACCTGCATGATGGTCTGCCCCTCCGAGGGAGCACTGTACAGGACACCTGAAGGAGCTGTTGCCTTCAATTCAGAAAAGTGCATCGGCTGTAAATATTGTGTCATGACCTGCCCCTTCGAGATTCCGAAGTTCTCCGAAAGTACCAAAACTATCAGTAAGTGTCATCTCTGTTTTGACCGTATGGCAAGCGGGCTCAAGCCTGCTTGTGCCAAGGCCTGTCCTACGGGTTCCATAGTCTTTGGTGATCGAGATAAGCTTATTGAGGAAGCAAAGGCCAGTGGAGCCAAATCCATTTATGGTGAGAATGAGCTGAAAGGACTCCACGTTATGTATGTTTTAGAGGATACGCCCGATAAATACGGCTTACCCGTCAATCCAAAGGTGCCCGGTGGTGTAATTTTGTGGCGAAACTACATTAAGCCTCTCATAAAATGGGGAATTCCGCTCGTTTCTTTGGGTGTTTTCGTCCATTTTTGGCTGCATGGTCCTCATGTTGTCGAGGAAGGGGGTAAAAAGTAATGGCAGGTAAAATGGTTATTAACGGCTCAACAGCGATTGAAAGAATAGCACATTGGGCAATTGTTATAAGTTGTGCCTTATGCATAGTGACCGGATTTGGATTCATGTTTCACTCATTAGACATATTTCAGAGGATCTTTGGTTTCCCTCACGGGGCTAAAACAGTCCATCACTTTTTCGGTCTGATCTTTTTTATTTCCTTGTTTCTTGTCTTTTTTGTCTGGGTAAAAGACTGTGGTTTTGAGTTGGCGGATATTGAGTGGTTCAAGGTACTGGGTGGTTATATCATCCGGACCGACAAGCACTTCGATCTTAACAAGTTTAATCCAGGTCAGAAGATCTACTTTTGGTATACCATTCTTTTTGGTGCCGTTATTTCCGTAACCGGGTATATGATGTGGAATCCGTTTTCCTGGAGCAGAGAAATGGTGCAGATGAGCTATCCTCTACATGCCCTATCTGCCTTC
>JAUPKV010000672.1 GCA_030837265.1 Methanobacteriota archaeon | reverse complement strand
GATCCCACATGGTATTACAACTTAGAGTATGATGCTGAGAAGGAACGGGGACTTAACTCCGAGGAGGATAACTTCAGCCCGGGTTATTTTGAAACTGAGCTGGAATTGGGGAAATCCCGTTTTTTTATTGCTGCTTCGACCGGAGATATTTCTTCTCTTACTCTCAAGCAAGTTGATAAACTCCGTACGAGGGAAGTAAACCGGCAGAATCTTCTTGCGCTTGATTCGGAACTTGTCAAGCCTTTTGCCCTTAAACTTACCAGGGCGACAGATATTTTCGTAGTGAGAAGCCATCTATCAGGTCAGGATACGATAATTGCGGGGTATCACTGGTATTCTGACTGGGGAAGGGATTCCATGATTTCTCTGCCTGGACTGCTGTTAGTTCCTTACCGTTTCGAAGAAGCAAGGACTATTCTTGAATACTTTGCCAGGTACTGTCGGAGAGGCTTAATTCCAAACACTTTCCCGGCTTTCGGAGGAGAGCCAATTTATAACACGGTGGATGCTTCTCTGTGGTTTGTTCATGCCCTTAGCCTTTATTTCGACTATACAAAAGATTTCCTTTTCCTCTCGGATGTCTGGGATACAGTGGTTAACATCATAGAATATTATCACAAAGGCACAGATTTCGGAATCTGTATGGATACTGATTATCTGATCCAGCAGGGTCCCCAGCTGACCTGGATGGACGCTAAAGTAGGAGAATGGGCGGTTACTCCAAGGACAGGTAAAGCCTGTGAGATAAATGCTCTCTGGTATAATACCCTGAAAACTGCTTCTTACCTGGGAACCCTTATCGGAGAAGATGTTTCTCCGTTTGAGACCCTTGCCGCCGGAGTAGCTTCAAATTACGAGAACGCTTTTTGGAACCCTGAGACTAACTGCCTTTTTGATTTGATTTATCGAGATGAAACCGGAAATCAGGTTAAAGATCCTGCTGTCCGGCCTAATCAGATCTTTGCAGTGTCCCTACCATACACTATGCTTTCTCCTGAGAAAGAGAAAGCTATAGTAGAAATCGTTGAAAAGGAACTTCTGACGCCCTTTGGGCTTAGAACTCTCTCAAAAGACCATCCCTTATATAAAGGACAATATCATGGAGATGCAATAAACAGAGATACTGCCTATCATAACGGAACCGCCTGGCCGTGGCTTCTTGGAGCTTATGTGAGAGCTTACCGGAAAGTCCATAATTACTCGGAAGATAGTCTTGAGAATATGAAGACACTTCTTGAAGGCTTTGATATGCAGCTCGAAGATGCAGGCATCGGTTCCATCTCCGAAGTGTTTGATGGTGATTTTCCTCACTCTCCGGGAGGCTGCATAGCACAGGCCTGGAGCGTTTCAGAGATTCTAAGGGCATATGTGGAGGACGTGCTCGGGATTAAACCTTGAAAATGAAAATGTTTATTATCCTTTAATCAGCCTTTATTTGAAGTAACGCATTGAAACGCTCTTAATCGTGAAAAAAGGCTCCTTATTCACCAAAATCCTACAAGGAATACTGCTACTATTGTAATTACTACTCCAGTTGTTATTGCTATCAATATACGGTAATTATTTGTCAGTCGACCAGCATCATCTCTTGGAGTTGCTGTTGTGTTTGTTGTCATGTTTTCTGTTGTGTTTATTGCCGTGTTTTCTGTTTTATCTGTTATTTTATCTGTTACTGCTTCTAACGCTGTGGCATTTTTATGAACAGGTGTCACGATACCATATGTTAATGTGGTTGCGATAAGGAATACTGCAATTCCTATTAGTTGCAATGCATTTTCCTTTCTCATATTTTATTATCTGTTATAGAGTGTTAATAAATATTTTGGATGTATAAATTAGTTTTTATCTATTGTCAAAAATTCATATGAACTTCATATTAATTAAGTTATTTACCAAGTTTAGATTAAATCACTTTAGCAACTTATATATTAAATTAAGTGATGAGAAGTAAAAAACAACCTCAAAAGATGATGATAATTGGCAGGCAACAATAACGAAACCGAAAAACGATTATGGGACGTAGCTAACGAACTCAGGGCAAATTCCGGCTTAAAAGCCTCTGAATATTCCGTGCCCGTGCTCGGATTGATCTTTCTGAGATATGCCGAGTTCAAATTCGCGCAAGCCGAACAGGAATTAAAGCAGGAAATGGAAAATGACCCATCCAGCCGAAGAAGAAAAAAAGAAATCTCAAAAAATGATTTTCAGGCAAAAGGAGTTCTGTACCTCCCTGAAATAGCCAGATACCCCTATTTATTAAACTTACCAGAAATCGAAAACATAGGAAAGGCTGTCAATGAAGCAATGAAAGCAATTGAAGCCGAAAACCCCGAACTGACCGATATCCTGCCAAAAACCTACACTTCTTTTGGAAATGACCTGCTTATCGCTCTTATAAAAGCCTTCAAATTGCCTACTGACATTCAAGGCGACGCTTTCGGCAAGATTTACGAGTATTTCCTCGGAAAATTTGCAATGGCTGAAGGCCAGAAAGGCGGAGAATTCTTCACTCCCATATCCCTTGTCAAGCTAATCGTTGAAATTATTGAGCCCTACCATGGAAAAATCCTCGACCCTGCCTGTGGTTCAGGCGGCATGTTCGTCCAAAGCGCCCGTTTTGTAGAAAATCATCACCGACAAGCCAATTCGGAAATCTCGATCTACGGCCAGGAAAAAGTAGCCGATACAGTCAAGCTCTGCAAAATGAACCTTGCAGTCAACGGTCTTTCAGGAGATATTAAAGAAGGCAACACCTATTACGAAGATATCCACAACTCAGTCGGAGCTTTCGATTTCGTAATGGCAAATCCTCCTTTCAACGTAAAAAAAGTCGACTTCGAAAAAGTAAAAGGCGATAAAAGACTACCGTTAGGCACCCCGTCAAATGATAACGCAAACTACCTCTGGATTCAGCATTTCTGGTCAGCTTTAAACGACAAAGGCAGAGCTGGTTTTGTGATGGCAAACTCTGCCTCAGATGCCAGAGGCACAGAAGCTGAAATAAGAAAACAGCTCATTGAAAGCAATGCATTTGACGTGATGGTTTCAATCGGCTCAAACTTCTTCTACACTGTCACCCTACCCTGCACCCTTTGGTTCCTTGATAAAGGAAAAGCCAGAACTGCACGAAAAGACAAGATTCTCTTCATTGATGCCAGAGAGATTTTCACGCAGGTAGACCGCGCACACAGAGAATTTACCGCAGAACAGATAGAAAAGATCGCAGGAATCGTTAGGAGCTACCGTGAAGAAGACGGAAGCAAACCTTATGAGGACATCAAGGGTTTGTACAAAGTTTCATCTCTTGAAGAGATTAGAGGGCAGGGGTATTCTCTAAATCCGGGGAGATATGTTGGAGTTGCCGAAAATACTGAAGAAGACTTCGATTTTATTGAGCGGTTGCAAGAATTGAACGAAGAGTTTGAAGGACTAAATATTGAATCAAGAGAACTCGAAGAACAGATTTCGGAGAATACGTCGAAGTTATTAAGGAGCGTTGTTTAATGCTAAGAGTAAATACGTCAAACTCTTGGAAAAAGGTTCCTATAAAAGATTTGTACTTGGGTTTATATGATGGACCCCACGCAACTCCAAAACCATCTTCGAGCGGACCAGTGTTTTTAGGAATTAAAAACGTTACTGAAGATGGTAGACTAGATTTATCTCAGATACGGAATATATCAGAAGACGAGTTTCCAAAATGGACAAAAAGAGTTCTTCCAGCGGCTGGAGATATAGTATTCAGCTATGAGGCCACATTAAATCTCTATGCAATGATTCCGAAAGGATTTCAAGGATGTCTTGGTAGAAGACTTGCGCTTATAAGACCTGACACTAAAGTTGTAGATCCTAAATTCTTGTACTATTCTTTTT
>JAUPKV010000671.1 GCA_030837265.1 Methanobacteriota archaeon | reverse complement strand
CAGAAACAGAAAGCTCTCGAATTGTCTGTCCATAAAATTCGACAGCTTTATAGGTGGCACCGTCGATTCCGGTCTTTCCTATTAGGTAAAGAGTTAGGTCTTTTGCATAAACCCCATCTCCAAGTCTGCCTTCAACGGTTATCCTGAGACTCTCAGGTACCCTAAACCAGAGCTTACCTGTTGCGAAGATCTCAGCCATATCAGTAGCCCCGACTCCCGTAGCAAAAGCCCCGAAAGCTCCATAAGTGCAGGAATGCGAATCAGCTCCAACAACCAGTTTTCCGGGAAGAGCAAAGCCATTTTCAGGAAGCACTTGGTGGCAGATTCCTTCTCCTACCTCATAAAAGTTCGGAATGCCCTGCTCTTTTACCCATTCCCTGATCTCTTTCTGCAAGGTAGCTGAAGTCTCGTTGTTCGCAGGTGCAATATGATCGAAAGGAATTATGATTTTTGATGGGTCCCAGACCTTTTCCATTCCCATCTCTTTAAAAGCGTTTACTGCAAGCACTGAAGTGCCGTCATGTGCCATCGCATAATCTACATCCGCAAGTACAAAGTCATTAGCCTTTGCATCCTTTCCCGATGCCCGAGAAAAGATCTTCTCACTAATTGTTCCCAAAGGTAAACCTCCTGTCCAATGATGAAATAATAACGAACAAAGAATAAAAGGAAGAATTTCAGATTCTGAATTCACTATATTGAATTGTATCTAATATCCAAATGTAATATATATAAAAAATTATCTCATCGACTTCAATAGATTTCTGATTTTCAAATAAAGAACTATTATAGTGTTGAAGATATATATTTAAATTATATAAATTAATTCCTTAACAGCGGATATTCTAGCGTTCACGACTAAATTCAATCAGAGCTAATATAACATTAATTAAAGCACAGCGTAAGAAAATGAATTATTTCTATTGAGATCTATCATTCATGAGGGATTGTGGAGTATATGGAAAATTAGCAAAATAGCAAAAGGGATGGGGTAAAAATGAAATCAGAAAGAAAACCGATGAATTATATGATCGAATCAGAAGTATTTACTAAAATAGTTCTATCAAAGACGGTGTTTTTTAGACAAAATATCATGATTTACTTAAGTCAATATTCTCATGGATTTTGCTTTATCCAGACTGGGAGTTACTCAACTATATAAAAACATTCAAGTCATTTCCTTTAGATCGTTAAGTTTAAATATATTAAAGGCTGATATATGGTTGAAAATTAAACTATTGAATTTCATATTGATTAAAATTCAACTAATATCATTGTTTACCTAAAATAATTAGCCTGAAAACAGACTTATCCGAAAAAATGGGATTCAAATGGATAGTGGAAATAAATGGATGAAGCAAAGTTAAACAAAATAATCTTTCTGTTAATGGAAAACGATTCTCTTAATAATAGAATTTTTGAGAGAGCATTTCAAAAAAGAATTTCTGGCAAGTTAAAAAACTTGAGTAAAAACCAACCTATGGTGATCAAAATAATAGGAGTGGAAGGTGAAATGATGCCTTCAACCATCGGAAAGTACACTGGGATGGATAAAAGTAGTCTCACCCATTTGGTCGATGATCTGGAGAAAAAGGGGATAGTATATCGCAAAAATGATCCTGGAGACCGAAGAAAAGTGCTTGTTTCCCTGACAAGTAAAGGCTTGAAATGTTATAATAATTTAAACACAATAACCGCTGAAATGGCTGATGAACTCCTAGAGTATATTAACGAAGAGGAACTCGATGATTTTATTAAGAGCCTCGAAACAATGACCAGGATTTTAAGGAAGATTGAAGCCAGCGGAAATGTTTGATCCCAGGTGAAAATCAATGCTAAAAAAATCCCCAATAATCAGGAAGGGGAATTAAATGCTCCTTAATTCAAAAAATTAATAGGAGGAATTCATCATTAAGACCTTTTTTGAAAAACTTGGAGTATTTATCCAAAACAACCGCATGACCATACTTATGGTGTTTTTCCTTCTCATCTTGTTATCAATCCAGGGTACACAGAAAATATATATGAAATCAGGGACGGATACTTTTGTAGAGAAAGATTCACGGCTGTACCAGGACTACGATCACCTCTATGCAAGCTTATTTCAAACTCGATCTATCGTGGTGATGATAGAAGGAAATGACGTAAGATCCGCAGAGTTAATGCAGGCAGCGGATCGGCTTGAACACCAGCTTGAGTCTATTGACGGGATTGAAGAGACTGCAAGTCCTGCTTCTGTCATAAAACAAATATACTATAAAATGACCGGTAGATCCGGTATTCCGGATACTGATGCGGATGTCAAGGCAATAATTGACGGAAACCCCAGTGTATTCAAACAACTAGTTCCTGACAGTACCCACATGGTGTTTTATATATCAATGACCGGGTCTACAACAACAGACAAGCAAAACGAAATATTGAAAGCCACTGAAGAAGCTGTGAAACTTTCTAATTTCCCTCCTTCATACAACATCAAAGTAACAGGCGATCCGGCCTTTGACATCGCAATGAACACTCAGATGAGTTCAAGTATGATCCCCTTACTCGGGCTTGCTGCCTTCTTTATGCTCATCGTGTTAAGCTTTGTTTTCGGGCACGTTCGCTGGAGATGGTTGCCGTTACCCATCGTTTTGTTAGGCGTATTATATACTTTCGGGGCCATGGGCTTTCTGGGAATTCCACTCTCCATGGTTTCAATGGCGGCATTTCCAGTATTGATAGGACTTGGCATCGATTATGCTATTCAGTTTCATAACAGGATTGAGGAAGAATTACATAAGGAAGGGAACAAATCCAAAGCTATTATACGAACGATAAAATTCACGGGGCCTGCTGTACTCACAGCTCTTACTATGACTGGCCTTGGTTTTATTTCTTTGTTTACATCTACAGTTCCAATGGTCCAGGATTTTGGGAAACTTCTCTTAATTGGTATAGTAATGTGCTACTTAGCAGCTCTCTTTGTCGGTGTAATAACTGTTTCTCTCTTTGACAGCATAGCGGAAAAAGGAATACTAAAGAAACTTAAAGGCAAATTAATACCTCAAAAAACACCTGTAGAAAAAATATCTTCCAAGAAGCCAAAAGCCCGATTTATTGGAGATTTCCTCAGAAAGCTCACCGATTTTACAATAAGATATAACGTAGTCGTTATAGGAATTGCAACTCTACTTTGCATTGGAGGTCTACATGCTGACGAGTCAGTTGGTATCCAAACTGATGTATATAGTTTTGTTCCCCAGGAAATGCCTGCTCTTCTAAATCTAAACCATCTCAAAGACATTATAGGTGGAACCGATCAAATTAATCTTATTATAAAGGTTAACGATAATGCTGACCCTAGCATCCTAAAATGGATAGACAAATTCAGCGAACATGAGACTCAAAGAGATCACATCGACAGCGCTTCAAGTATTGTAACCCTTGTAAAACAATTCAATGGTGGCACAATTCCTGATGACCGTGATAAGATTGAGGCTATCTATGCACAAATTCCGGAATCTCAAAAATCACAATATGTGTATGGAAAGAACATACTTCTTTTAACTTTAAACATTGGGAATGCCCAAAAAGAAATAAAAATGACCGGAATTCAGGACTTGACCAATAATATAAAACAAGATATTCAGTGGATGCAAGTTCCTCCAGCTACTACTGTAACTGTTACCGGCCACACATTTGTTTATACAGAGGTCATAGGCGCTCTTACAAGCGGAAGGATTCAAATGACATATATTGGGCTCTTCCTAGTGTTGGGCGGTCTATTACTAATCTACAGAGATTGGATAAAGGCTCTTGTTCCAATTATTCCAATGTTTATGGTAACTGGTTGGTCCGGGTTGGTAATGACTTACATGCACCTTGATTACACTCCCATGACCGCTACCCTGGGAGCATTAATTCTTGGAATTGGATGTGAATACTCAATCCTCATGATGGAAAGATATTTTGAAGAAAAAGACGAAGGATCCAGCCCTCTTGAAGCTATACATAAGACAGCCGCAAGTATCGGAGCTGCACTTATTGCTTCAGGGGCTACTGTTGTTTTCGGATTTGCAGCTTTGATTAAATCTCCTTTCCCAATTATCAGTGACTTTGGAACAGTGACAGTTATTGATATTCTACTTGTCTTAGTTGCAACTTTCACAGTATTCCCACCTCTAATCATATTACTTGACTCATGGCGAGATAAGAAAAGACAGGCATTGCATAAAGAAACTAAAAACATCTCGGGGGCCGATATCCAATGAATAAACCCCATAATTACACGTCAAAGAAACTAGTACCAGCATTTGTTTCAATTGCGATTCTCCTCTCGTTTCTCTTGATAACCGTGTCTCCGGCTTTTTGCGATCCAGGAGACCTCCTGATCCCGGGCAATGGGTACACAGTAGACTATTACAGGAGTTATGGAGAGCCAACCATTCAAGCCTCCTTAATAGGAGATATGGAATTCAAAAGAGGAGAAGTTGCAGACCTTCAGATAATGCTTGTAAACAAAGGTGTTCTTGAGGGTATGAAGCGACTGAATGTAAACCAGCATCTTATTCCGGATTCTAAAGAAGAGTCCATTGCTTTAGCAGAGATGAGCGCAGAGCAGGATTGTACAACGGCTAAAGGCATCAAAGCAAACCTGATCTCAGGATCTGATTACATCCATATCGAACCCACAACTACTCCTCAGACAGTAGACGAACTTAAAACTGGATATATTCAACCCATTAAGTTCACCATACGTATTGACGACAATACTCCTGAAGGCGAGTATGAACTCAAACTTCCGATAACTTATCAGTACCAGAGCAATGTCCGTACGGAGACTGCAAACGCTGTAGATATTGGACTCGCTTCTGATACTCTGGCGTTTACACGGGAATACGCAACACAAAACATTACCCTTCCTCTACACATCCTTATTAAAAAAGAGCCGAGGTTTGAGATAAGTAATATCTCGGGCAGTCTTAAACAGGGTTCAACAAGTTTGATTAACGTTACTTATACAAATCGCGGTGAAGCTCCAGCTCAAGATGCCCAAGCTAAGATTGTCGTCATGAAACCTCTGAGTACCACTAAATCGGCTGTCAGACTCGGGACAATAGACCCAGGAGAAAGCCAAGCGGTATCATTTAAAATTACAACTGAATCCGATGCAGTGGTTAAAAGCTACGGTATTGACAGTGAAGTAAGATATATTGACAATAAAGGTAAAACCAAATTTTCCGAGAATATGAAAGTGAATATGCCAATGGAGCAGACAGAATCCAAATTCAGCACAACCATGATAGTGGGTATATTACTAGCTCTTGTTGTTATTTATCAGATTGTAAAGGTGCTCCGCAACAGGAAAAAATACAGTGAGAATGAATCAGGTGATGTGAATGATTAAAAAAGGAAGTATTTCTGCGATAGCAATTCTTCTTATTTTATTGATAGCAGCAATGCCTGTACAGGCAGAATTACCAAAAAATTTTGATTTTGGTAACAATTTCTACACCGTTTACGGAGGGCCAGATTTAAAAGCCACTCTGATTGGAGATAACGAATACTCCAGGGGAGACACTGCTACCCTGAATATAGGACTTATGAAT
>JAUPKV010000670.1 GCA_030837265.1 Methanobacteriota archaeon | reverse complement strand
TCTTTTCGGACCCGATTAAAGAATGCATTATCAAATTCTTCTCTTCCTTTCACGTTTTCTTCTGGAATATTTACAAGATTCTTATACATACGGACCTTGATAAATTCGGGATTTAGCTTTACAAGTTCATTTAATCTTTTGTCTTTTGTTTCTTTTCGTAAGCGAGTAATAAGTTTATTGAAATTTTCCTGAAACTTTTTGGTATCTTCAAAAATATTTCTATGCCATTGCCCTGAAGTAAGGGTGAGCATGACTGCAGATTTGTATTTCCTGGAGGCATCATTAAAGATGTTTTCAAATCTAATACGAGCCTGTACCCGCTTTTCTTCATTATTAAACCTGTTTGCATTAGGTTTGAGAATAGGAACGCCCCAGATGTCTTCTTTTGGCATTAAGACGAGAGATTCCCTAGAAGTTCTTTCAAGGTAGTCCTGGAAGAGTTCCACGCACTCCTCAAAGAGTTCGAGATTATGAGGTATGAACTTACGCTTTCCGTTTTCTTCTTTGAGGTCCACAGTATAGCCGAAGTTTTTGATATTGGCTCTGATGAGTTTCATTACTGCATCGTACCTTTCAGGACCACATTTTCCGAGCTTGTAAGGATCGAATTTTTTGTGCATTGCCTGGTCAAAGAGTTCATACATTCTATCCATGGAGTAAGGGAGGTCCAGAGGTTCCCCTTCGTCTGGGATCCCTTCCGCGCCGAAGGTGCCACCGTGTGCTGAGGTATCTGTTTCTGAATAGTTTTGAATCATTGAGGATAGGGTCCAGCCAGAAGGAAGGGACCTTCCATCCCTTGAGAGGGATCTTTCATCCCTGGAAAGTTCTTCCTGGAGGATCCTGTCTTCTTTGTCTGGGCAAAATGCAAGATATTTTGCAGAGCCAGGACTGCAGGAAGTGGGGAGGTCTGAAGGGTCCAGGTCCCCAGTTGCAAGGGCATTGAGGACAAGTTGAGGATAGTTGAGTTTTCTGAAAAGTTGCTTTTCACTTTGTCTTCGTTGGCGTCTCTCTTGTTGGCGGTTTTCTGCCTCTGAGCCTGTGCAAATCTCTGGTTTGAGATTTGCCCTGGCAGTTATTAAACAGTAAGGCAAATTTACGGAAAATTCTAAAAGGAAAAGTGACCTGGCCAGCTGCAACGATCAATATACATCGTCATGATGTCCGTAATATTCCAGAATAACAAGCTTCTCTTTTTCATCCACAGAAAAAATCAAAACAAAATGAGAATCAATATGTACTCTTTTCCAATGATTGAGAGGGGACCTCAGATTTTTATATCTATGAGGATCCTGAAGGATTTCATTTACCTTGCTGAATATGATTTCAACTTGCTTTTTGTCTTTTTTTGCTAGCTTCTCAACGACCTTTTGAACTTCTGGCCTTACTTGTAGCCGATACATATGAGATCAGCAGTTAAGCATTTTTTTCCAGTTATCAACGGTTCCCACATCTATAGGCTCCTGTTTCATGATCTCCTGAGCCTTTTCAACAAATTCAGGCCTAAGCTCAGGTTCCATAAGTTCTTTTTCATATTCAGCAGCCATATGCATTATAGCAGCACTTTTATCTTTCAATCCATATTGAGCTTTTATGATATTGAGGACTCGGTTTGTTTTTTCGTCAATGTTAATCATTGCTTGAACCATTATGTATACCTCATATATACATAATGGATATGCAATATATATATGTACTGATTTAGGACCAGATCAAAAGAAGAGTAACTGGCCATCATTGTCCAGACATCCACTTTACCGGAGTTATTGCCATACCTCCGAACCGGTTTTAGCTGTTTTTTCCGGAGCAACCTCTTCAGCTCTGACCTTGTATCATGTTAGGACTAGAAAGGGCTTAGATGTGAGATAGCAGTCTAAGGATCATGCTTCTGGTGTAGGACATGAATGAGAGACAATGAAAGGGCGCTATTTCACACTTCCATTTAAAAAAAGACTGAGATCTATTTAACATTATGTGAAAAAGTTCTAGGAAAAATATTCCTTTTTTTAATCCCAGGGTCTGGCCAGATAAAAGACTTAAACAAATTTAACTTTTTTATAAGAGCTAATCTCAAAAAAAGGCTTTTCAAAAATAATATTCTCTTATTTTTCAATTTAGTGTGATTACGCCAAAAAAGTGGCAATCGATATTGATTAAAGGGGGTGTTTAAGGTATGAGTAAAGTATGTTTAAAGCACTTTTTAGGTAATTACACCATTATCATACCATTATCATACTTTACTCATACCTTAATCATACTATTATCATACCAAAAACGACAACGGTTAACCAATGCTCAAAAAAAATATAAAAAAGAATTTCAGATCCTGCAAATGAAGAAAAAAAAGAGAAAAAAGAAATAGAGAGAAAAAGAAACAATAAATCAGTTTATTTTCGTTTTTTACAGGTTTTAAAGGCTTCTACTATTCTTTCTCTTCCAAAAATCAAAAGTTCCTCTCTATCCTTTGATCTTATGAACATGTCTGCAACGTCTTCAGGGGTGTAAGACACATTCTTAAATCTTGGATTTTCTGCCAGATATCTGCTGCAAGTTTCTATGAGTGAAACCTGCATCTCCTCGATCTCTACTTTATCACTGTTCTTCATGTCGTAAATTTCTTCATTCCTTATTTCCAGGACGTGCTGTAACTTTGTGAACGGGATTTTTATGCCTTTTATTCTCTGTCCGTTTATAAAGGTGTATTTTTTCCAAGACTTATATCTGAGTTCGCCGGTCTCTGTTTTTTCCATTGTAGGCTCTAAAATATTGTTGTTCTTCC
>JAUPKV010000669.1 GCA_030837265.1 Methanobacteriota archaeon | reverse complement strand
AGAGGCCGTTCTTTAAGTTGATGATTTGCTTATCATTATTGATTGAGTTACGGTCAGTTAACGTCTCTATCTTAATGAACGAAAGAGTTTCATCTCTACGAGTTCTCGTTGAATATTTTTCCAGTTTTGCTTGAGCTAGCTGTGCTATTAGGTTTTCTCCTCCAAGCCGATATATTCCTTTTTCATAGTAATATACTTCCTTGTTGTCATCGAAAGTAAGGAAATGGTATTCTGCCATTATTTCATCTGCTAACAATTTTGCAATGAACTTTCCTTCTGAAAAATATTTTCTATATGGATCTTCGTTGATCCGTTCAAGCGCCTTACCAATTGTTGATTCCTTGTAATCTGTACGAGTCCATTTTTCTCTATAGAGTCCAGAACCTGTAAAAGCCTATAAATTTGACCTCTGTCTTGTTTATAGGCTGCAAACATACTACACAGAGCAAGATCTGCTTCATTCTGAGAAGGATACACCCTAATACATCCCAATTTCCATCATATAGAGTATTAAAACGATCAGCACTCTTTGCACATTTGCATTTATCTAAGACATCAAAGTCTGAAGTTCCTGATTTTACAGCTATTTCAGACTCCTTTGAATGCTCTCCTGCTGATATTTTGCTTTTACTTGAGTTCTCTACAGGCTTGATCATCTTGTCATAGATATCCTTTATTACCTCTTCTGATGCTTCATTCACTTTAATGGGTGTAAATTTTAAGTGGTCTCCTTTAATTGCAACAAACTGTCCATCACTATACATTTCACGGCTATTTCCTCGTTTCCTTGAACCTGGTAAGGTTCCAGTAACAATCACATGAATTCCAGTACCGCTTTGGGAGATTTCAGAATAACTATTAAAGACTTTAACCTCTTCTAAAATTTCTGAATCAATTGTACCCTTTGAATCTATAACGTCATCATAATCTACGCACAAGAAAGGATCTTCCTTTGTGAACACGAAACCAATACCTGAATAAGCACCTGCACTATTTTGATAGGTATCAAAAGCTTCGTCGAAACTACTCCAAGTTTCAGGGTTTGTAGAACTTGCCTTGTAGCCACTTGTACAGTAGGGAACTTTTTTTGGCTTTCCTTTTGCTTGTGGTTCAAGCTTCCAAAGTAGCCACGGGTCATAATCTTTCATTTCTGAAGGATAGGCTTCAGAGTCTATTGTGGTAGGTCCTACTGCAATACGGTCAATATTTGTATAATCGTTTATTACTTCATTCATAGTTTATTTCCTAATAATTTTATATTAATCTGTAAAAGAAAAGAGTCTCGACTATGCAAAAACATTTTAAAGAATTCAGATCTAAAATTGATATTTGAATAACTATATCGCAAAAATAGAGAATTTTAATTCATGCAAGTCTTGTGAAGCTATGCACTGTGTTTTCTTCAATTAATGTGTTAATATTTTCAAACACTAATATTAGGGCCATTAAGATTTGAACCAGTGTTCACTCTGGACATATTTATAGAATGAATTCTCAATTATTAAGTTGTTGTATTCCTTCCGATGCCGATACTCCTATTTTACATATTTGATTTTTATTTATAGCATAAGCTCTGTGTTTATAAATTTGAGTTTAGTTAGAAGTTACTTTTAGCATGACCAGAATGAACAATTGATCAAAGAAACTTTGTTTCTATCATGAAATTCAGGTCTAAACTTAGTTAAAACCAGTAATTAAGAAAGTAAGGACTTTAAAACTACATAGTATTCACTAAAAGTAAATTCAACATATATTATAAAGTATATTTCATACTATAAAAGCTGTTGTAAAATTATAGGTAAAAAGACTTTTTTTCAACATGTTTTATAATAATATGACCAAAGAACTTTCGCTAAATAATCAAAGATAATTATAATTCAATTAAATATTACAATCGGTAATTAAATTCTTTCAGATATATTATATTAATTAAATATATTGTATTGATTCAATATAATTTAAGTCAATTGCCGCGACTTGTTTATGTTAGATATATTATAATAAAGATTATATTTCAGCATTTTTGCTTTAACTGGCTTTCAGCTTTGTTTTCTATTGCGAAGTTAAGTTGATCTTTTGGCTCTTCGCACTTTCTTTTATATATACCAAGTATCCTTATTGATAATTCTGCTTGCTTTCACATAAACGTATCATTAATTGGCTATACATATCACCGGGAAGGGCTCGGCTTGTGAACACAGCTCAACTATTAACTTGTGTGCGGATTCCTTGTTAAAAAAGTAAAATTGAAGGAGTTACCCGAAAAGTTCAGTGAACCTACGTCGTACATTAATTACCCAGCAATTCTGCAATCTTGGCTTCAACGAGTTTGCTGACTTTGATTTCTATCATTGAAGACAGATCAAGCTTTGAACTTCCAGTATTCTCTTTCATCTCCATGCTCTGTGTACTGTCCTTGTTGATAATTCCATTTGCTTTCAAAACAGCACCATCAACGTCACGTCCTGATAGGTGAACATATACACTGGGCATACCTGAACCTTGTACCCATCCAAAATATGCATTCATCTGAGCTTCTGTCAAATAATTGGCCATGTGAGTACAACGGGAATGACGAAATAAGTGGGGATGGATTTTTTTATTAATTCCAGCTTTCTTGGCTATTTTGTTCAGCCTCATTCGTATAGCTTCATACCTTAATGGTTTCAGACTCTTCTCTCTTTTTGCGAAATTAAACCACAGTGGAGCTTCAGGGCAATCTTTACTAGGATGTTCTTCTAGCCATTCTTTCAGTAATCCACGCTCCATACTGCCCTTACTCGTCTAGGACCAGTTTTACCATTTACGAGAATTACACCACTAATCTCATCAAATTTAACATTTTTTACACGTAAACTACCAACTTCCCCAATTCTACCTCCGATGTCCCAAAGTAATGCAATAATTGCCACATCACGCTTATTTGATGCTGCAACGATCATCTTCTTTATATCATCTTCTTGAAGCATATCTTCTAGAAGCTTTCTGTCTTGTCTTTGAATTGTAGTTCTTATCCATTTCACTTTTGAAGGTTCTTCTCCGCCGTTTAACCATTTGTAAAACTTCTTCAGCGTAACCTTATAGTCATGCTTTGTCCAGTCACTGAGGGTAGACCTTTCAATACTCCCAACGTAAGCTCTTATTTCTTCTTCGGTCGCTTTATCTAAATTAGTAGGAAGAGATTTTGCAATAATCTTCAGTGTGGATAAGTATTTGAGCCCTCTCTGCTCACCAATACCTTCCGAAAAACAGTAATTAATAAAGCTTACAATTAACCTTTGATTAGGTTTAGAGATCCCAGCATTCTTCAAAAAGTCAAGACGTTTCTTTAAATTTAGTTTATAAATCGTTACTTCCATTGCCTCACAGTTCCTAAAAGAAGGCTTTGAACCAGAAAAGATACAGAGCCGCCGGGGGGACTTGAACCCCCGACCTGCTGATTACGAATCAGCCG
>JAUPKV010000668.1 GCA_030837265.1 Methanobacteriota archaeon | reverse complement strand
TTACTTCCAAGGTAAAAGAACTTGTCTCAAAAGACCCGGGAGCCTTTGAAGCCGATCCCCTGGTCCTACAGATCGCCGAAGGTGAAGGAGAAGAAGAAGAGACCTCCGGAATCAGACCTCTTGGTGCGGAAATTGCATTGGTCCGCAGCAGGATGAAAGGGATCGAAAGTAGCCTGGTAGACATCGGAAACATGAATAAGTATCATGCAGGTGTTAGTGCAGGGAAGATCGAAGGGTTCATGATAGGATTAACCTTCACCATTGCTATTCTTGGAATACTATTGTTAGGGAGGTAAAAGAATGGCAGCAGAATATGATAAGGGAGTCCCGATGGCGACTACCCCTCAGATGGTAGCAATCGATACATCTGTCGAAAGTATCAGGTACAGAGCCCAGTTAATCGCAAGAAACCAGAAGCTAGATTCAGGTATAATGGCTACCGGGATTTTAGGTTTCGGAGCGGGATTTTTATTTGTGTTTTTCATGATAATTGTAATCCCGTTACTTATCTGGGGCCTAACAGGAGCGTGATTGTATGAGCGACGGAAAAGCACCCGTAGTTATTGTGGATACAAACGAGTTTAACGCGGTTATGGGGCGGCTCGACAAGACTGAAGAAAAGGTCGAGTTCGTTGGCAGTGAGATTGCTCAGAGAATCGGAAAGAAAGTAGGAAGGGACATCGGAATTCTGTACGGCGGCGTAATTGGCGTGCTGCTCTTCCTGGTTTATGTATCGATAACATCAATGTTCGCATTAATGCATTAACAATGAGGGATTTAAATGTTCAAATTTGATAAGAAACAGGAAGTCTTTGAGATAGGTGGAGTCAAATTCGGCGGTCAGCCAGGCGAATATCCAACTGTGTTAGTAAGTACAATGTTCTATGGAAAGCACAAGATCGTAAAAGACGAGGACAAGGGAATTTTCGACAGAGCAACTGCAGAAACGCTCTGGAACACACAGGTAACGTTGAGTGATGCCACCGGTCTCCCCTATGCAAACCAGATCGTAGGTGAAACCCCCGAAGCGATAACTAACTACATTAAGTGGTTCGTGGAGATCGATGATCACACTCCTTTCCTGATCGACTCCTCTGCCGGAAATGTAAGGGCGGCTGCTGCCAAATACTGTACCGAGATCGGAGTTGCAGATAGAGCTGTACACAACTCGATCAACGCAAGTATTGAAAAGGAAGAAATCGACGTCCTTACTGAAAGCGATGTGACAGCATCTATTGTGCTTGCCTTTAACGCAACCGACCCCACCGTAAAAGGAAAGCTGGACATTCTTGAAGTCGGTGGTTCCGGACAAACAAAAGGAATGCTTCAGATCGCAAAGGAATGTGGAATCACCCGCCCTTTAATCGACGTCGCTGCAATGCCTCTAGGTGCAGGTTCCGGCCCCACTATCCGCTCGGTACCCACATTGAAAGCAAAATTCGGGTTGCCAATCGGCGGAGGATACCACAACATGGCATCTTCATGGAGCTGGTTCAGGAAATTCAAGAAAACTCAGCCTGACCCGAATGCTATCTACATGCCTACTGACATTGGTACCAACCTGGTAGCACAGATTGCAGGCTCCGACTACCTGCTTTATGGGCCTATCGAGAACGTCAACCAGGTCTTCCCAGCCGTAGCAATGGTCGATATCATGCTTGGCGAGACTGCAAAAGACCTCGGTATCGAGATCCACGATCTTGCAAACCACCCGGTAACCAAATTGACATAAAGTGAAAACAAAAATTAATAAATTTAAATATTTAAGCAGAGGATACGTTCCTTTGCTTTCTTTTCGTTTTTCTAGATTTTTCATTGCAGTTCTACTTCATTTCTATCGTATTCCAATGTTTCTCACTACAGTTCTACTTCTCCCCCATTGCATCCTACTGTTTCCATTCTAGTTCTACTATCTATAATACTTCCTTGAAAATTATTTAAAAGAAATACAGACGATTTTTTTCTGGAGAAAAAGTTGGATCTTGTTGGTAAATTTAAGAGAAATGGAAGAAAATGAATATTGAATATTCACAAATGCATTAGTCTGATAGCATCAACTTTAAAACTAATAATTAATTTTTGACGTAGTGATAAAAATTTATTAACTAATCGCCTAAGAAATCTTTATGTTTCCAGAGGAAGATGCCTGGCTGTGGAGTATGCGTGCAGCCAGGCAATTGAATCCACCCCCAAACTCGCTCTCAGGCTGTTTAATGCCTCTGAAATCTTGAGTTAATAAGGAATGTGAGAACTTAATAGATTTATACATATCTCACTTTCTAAGCGAAACTGTATTACTAAACTCATATTCCTAACTCGCAGTTTTATGGCGTCAACCAATGCTATTGAGACTAGCTTAGAATCGAACATTAGGAAAACTACAAGAGCAGGATGAAGCCATAACGCGATTCTCAGGACATCACAGTCTGATTCTTATTAAATTATATGTTTACATGTCTTACACTGTCTTAACATATATATATACAGAGTTGTGAACCGATAATATCGATCTTTTATCAATTGTCACTTTTTCAACTTAAGAATATAAGAGAAATTCAATCTAATTGGTTTTTATATCTTGATTACCTGCACCTCTATATAAAAAATATTTAATTGTAAACTGGATAATATTATGCAAGTTTCTCTAATATATAGGCTAGTTTTATAAATTATCTAGCAAGAAAATTAACAAAAAATATTACTAAATAGAAAGATTTAATATTCGGTAGCACTTACCAATATCATAAAATAAGCTTATAAGTATAACTTTTTAGCTTAAAAAATTTCTTTATAGAAATGATATGCTAAATTTTCTCTTAAAGTTATTTGAAATGTTATTTTTAACATTAAAATGAATCCTAGTATAAAAGGACAGGAACACCAGATTGTGTCGGTGGGAATATGCTAATCAGAAAAAATATATCCCTTGATGACAAGTATCTTAGGAAGTTACAGCCCCTTCTGGATGCAAATGACGGGAACCTGAGCGCCGCAGTAAGGGATACCATCGAAGTTGCGGATGTAGCTCTTTCTTATCATAAAAGTATTGACGAATCAATTAAATTTTTAAAAGAAACACCTGCAAAAGAAGAACTAAATGACACAATCCGAAGTGGGGAAAATCTAGTAATAAATAAAACAATATTGGAATGGCTGTTTAAAAATACCAGGGGTAGGCTTGCAGATGAAGATTTAGTTAATGAGCTTATTAATCCATACGAAATTGAGGACCTGAAACAGCTAGAGGAGTACTTGAACAGGGTATTCCGAAATTACCAGTGGGCAATCCGGACTTCAATAAAATGTGATGATATCAATAATCCAGAGTCTGCACTCGTAATTCTTTCAAATGCAACAGTTAACAGCAGGGATTTTTTTGCACAATTAGTGGCTAATTTCCTGGCTAAATGGAAACAACTGGATGTTGAGCACATTTT
>JAUPKV010000007.1 GCA_030837265.1 Methanobacteriota archaeon | reverse complement strand
TTCATCGGTAGTTAACATTGAATTTCTTTCCCCCTTATTTCCTAATGACTACCACGGATGTCAGGGTTTTAATGCCTTTATATATCGAATAATTAAAGAAAAATTTCATGTACATTTTTTTATGTGATTTTTTTTTGTTTATTCATTCTATATCTAGTAATATATGATCACCCTGACAGCCATAATCAAATTTAAGAAGTGTGTTATATAAACTTGTTATTTCTGCAAATTTGCATCTCTTTTATTTTCATTTCCATCATTTGTATTTTTATATCCATCTTCATTACTGCAACTTTCTTTTAAAAGAATGTGCTGTATTAAACAGCTTTTGAAGAGTCTTCCTTATCGCTTGGTTCAGCTGTCTTTTCTTCGTTAACGTAATTTACTGTAGGTAAAACTTTCTTATAAGATTCTATCATAATATATATCTCCTGATATGTTAAATATATTTAATACAAGTTTTCCATATAAACTGCTTGTACAATATAGATATGTAGCAACCTATAAGTACCAATGTATTTTTTTATTTGCTTAAAAAGTTTAAATGCCAGAATTAAAAGAAGCAAGAAGTAGGATTTGAAAAATCCTATCATCTTTCTTGACTCTCTCAAAAAAGACTTGACTTTTCGGAAGGTACATAAATGAGATGTTTGCACCTTAAATGTAAAATGAGTAACAGTTAAATACATCGACGTACGATTTTGTGCAGAAAGGTATGATGGTGAATGATCTATGGAACAGACAAAGATAATCCTTGACGAAAATGAGATGCCCAGGAAATGGTATAATATCCTTGCAGATCTGCCTACTCCTATGGACCCGCCTCTTGACCCTCGGACCATGGAGCCACTGAGTCCTGAGTCTCTCGAGCCGATTTTTTCAAAAGCTCTCATCAAACAGGAAATGAGTGGTGAGAGATATTTCGATATTCCTGAAGAAATACTTGATATATACAGTCTATGGAGGCCAAGTCCTCTTTATCGTGCTCACAGGCTGGAGAAGGCTCTCAAAACACCTGCAAAGATTTACTACAAATATGAAGGTGTGAGTCCGGCAGGAAGCCACAAAACGAATACTTCCCTGGCCCAGGCATATTATAATATGAAAGAAGGCACAGAGAGGATGACAACCGAAACCGGAGCCGGACAGTGGGGCAGTGCATTATCTCTTGCCTGCAATTACTTCGACATGGAGTGTAAAGTTTATATGGTCCGCTCCAGCTTCTACCAGAAACCTTACAGGAAATCCATGATGACAGTTTGGGGGGCTAAGGTTGTCCCCTCCCCCAGCCCGGAAACTGCATTCGGGAGAAAGGTTCTTGAAGAGCAGCCGGATACTCCCGGAAGCCTGGGGATAGCAATTAGTGAAGCTGTTGAAGATGCAGTAGCTCACGAAAATACGAAATATTCTCTCGGAAGTGTACTCAACCATGTAATGCTGCACCAGACAATAATCGGAGCGGAATGCAAAAAGCAGCTTGAAAAGGTTGAAACCTATCCTGATATAATCATTGGGTGTTGTGGGGGAGGAAGCAACCTTGCAGGAATATCCTTCGAATTCATTAAAGACCGGATCGAGGGAAAGAATAATACAAGAGTAATTGCGGTTGAACCCTCAGCTTGCCCTACCCTGACAAAAGGAGAATACAAATACGACTTCGGGGACAGCGCAGAAATGACTCCTCTTTTAAAAATGTACACTTTGGGTCACCTGCATGTACCACCTGCGATTCATGCCGGAGGGCTTCGTTATCACGGTGATTCTCCTATTATTAGCAAACTGGTCGCGGACGGATTCATCGAACCTGTTGCATATGATCAGAATCCGGTGTTTGATGCAGCAGTACAGTTTGCCCGAACAGAAGCTATTATCCCGGCTCCGGAATCAGCTCATGCCATCCGTTGCGCTATTGATGAAGCACTTAAATGCAAACAGACAGGAGAAGAAAAAACAATTCTCTTTAACCTTAGCGGTCACGGACATTTCGATATGAGTTCCTATGATATGTATTTCAATAATGAGCTTGGTTAATTAAAAGAAAATTAAAAGAGAATTGGATAGATAGGTGTTTTAAACATCCTATACTCAATTCTCAGATTAACAATATTTACCTGTCTCAGGATTTGACAGATTCAAAAGAAGGCTCTTACTCATATAGCTGTCTGTTCAGAATATAAGTGATCATTTTCGGGTTAAGCCTGCGTTCCTTTGCTATTTTTTCTGCAATTTTCTCATTAGGGATTCCCTCAGCTTTCCTATTTCTTATTTCTGTCAGTATTGAAGGCGGCATAGTATAATACTCATTAAGATCTTTCCTGTGCCCCCATACATCTCCTTCGAGCAGTTGTATCTTTTGCATCTCCAGAAACATTTCTATGGCTCTTGAAACCGTCCTTTTATAAGACGTGGGAAGCTGGAGTACTTCCAGTTTCGGGCAGGTTTCGACAAGCAGGAAAATATCTTTATTCGACGGCCGAAAAGCAAGGTGAATAACCCTTTCATTCGGATTAAGAGACAAAATTTCATCTCGTGAACTAACAACTCTGATCTTCATATAAACCCCCGGACCCCAGCCTAAATTATTGAATTAATAAAATAAAATATGCGACTAGATTTAAACGTTTTTCTATAAATACTCAGAAATTCTTACAGTTTATTTTCAAAATAATTAAAAAAGCCTCATGACAAGCCGAACAAACGCCCGGACAAGCAAAAGTAGTTTAAAACTTGGGAAAGGAGGAGACGAAATCCCGGTTAAGATTTCAAATCTCCTCCTCAAAATAATATCATTTAATGCACTTTCTACTATTGCAGATTAATCTATACTTCTTTTACTCAGGATGTAAAGGATCATGTCCGAATTCAACTTGCTTTCTCTAGAAAGCTTTTCAGCAATAGCCTCATTGGTAAAACGCTCGGCTTTTAATTCCTGAATTTTCTCCAGTACATTCTGGGAAACATTGTAATATTCGTTTATATCTTTCCGATGTCCCCAAACATCCCCCTCCAGAAGATTTATTTTCTGCATTTCCAGAAACATTTCTATTGACTTTGAAACCGTCCTCCTGTAAGATTTAGGCAGCTGTATTGCTTCAATCTTCGGACATGTTTCTGCAAGCATGAATACATCCCTGTTAGACGGTCTGAAAGCAAGGTGAATTACTTTCTCATTCGGGTTCAGGGTAGGAATCTCCTCCCGTGAACTAACTACTCTGATTTTCATATTGTCCCCACTCCTTATTTTAAGAACTAAGTCTTGATTTATTTAAATATCAAATCTTCATTTATTTGAATCGAATTTTGTTTACGCATTGACATTTTATATACATTTCGATTAGCCGGAATATTATTTAGAAGGTCTATATCCAAAACGGGTTCTTATAGCATCAGCATGTGCCTTCAAGCCCTCTTCCTCGGCTAACGCGATTACAGTTTCTTTCAAACTTTCAAGCCCACTCTTGCTGATTTTCTGAATACTGGTGTATTTTATGAAATGGTTTATATTCAGTCCCGAGTAAATTTTCGCATATCCGGCTGTAGGAAGGACGTGGTTGGTACCGGATGCATAATCTCCTACAGGGACCGGGGCATAGTTACCTATAAAAATGGACCCTGCATTTTTTATTCCGTCAAGTACAAAATCAGATTCGTTGACCATAATCTCCAGGTGTTCGGGAGCAAACTTATTGCTGAAGCCTATACACTGCTCGAGAGTATCTGCCACAAGAATTGCAGCGTTCTCAAGCGACGTCTCTACAATGCTCTTTCTTGCGGTCTGTTCAGCCTGAACGTGCACCTCTCTCCGAACGGCTTCTGCCAGGGTTATGTTTGTCGTTATAAGTATTGAGACTGCATTCGGATCATGCTCCGCCTGTGCAATAATATCCGATGCAACCATAACAGCATCTGCAGAATCATCCGCAATGATAAGCACCTCACTTGGGCCTGCTGGGAAATCAATTTCCGTTACATCCCTTACTTGCATCTTAGCAGACGTGACAAAGACGTTTCCGGGTCCAACGATCTTGTCCACCTTTGGGACAGACTCGGTTCCATAAGCCATAGCTCCTATTGCCTGAATACCACCCAGCTTGAACACCTTATCGGCTTCTGCAACTTTTGCAGCGGCAAGTGTAAGAGGGTGTATGGATCCGTCAGCTCTCGGAGGTGTACACACTATGACATGCTCTACTCCGGCAACCTTAGCAGGAATTACGGTCATAAGCACTGTTGACGGATAAGAAGCCCTGCCTCCGGGGGCATAAGCACCAACACTTTCCAGGGCAGTTGCCTTTTGGCCAAGCATAACCCCTGGTCTAAGCTCCATGAACCATATTGCTTCAGGTAGTTGCGCTTCGTGAAAAGCCCGAATGTTTGCAGCTGCGGATTTAAGGTGATCCAAAAGTCCCTGGTCAAGACCTGAAATAGCCTTTTCAAACTCTTCCTCACTCACTTCAAAATCTGCGAGCTCGATTTTATCAAATTTCCGTGTATATTCCCTGAGCGCTTCATCTCCTTTAACGCGTACATCCGAAAGCACGGATGAAACAGTTTTTGCTACATCGGAAAGCCCGGATTCCCGGGAGAGCAGTTTCTGCATTTCAGCTTCCGAAACATCAGATAGCTTTTTGAATAACATGATAACCATCTCTGAAAGAACCTGTAAAATCTGATAATCTTACCCATTAATCCCTGATCTCATTTAATATTTTATCCCCAACCGATAATTTCGTGGTGTTAAAGTAATATCAAATATAAAAAATTGTAAATCAGCACTTGAGTGGAAAAAGAAAAGAATAAAACAAAAAAGGCTGCAAAAGTCGTTATAAACAATTAGAATCAGTAATCGTGAATTGTTCTTTGACCAGTATTGGAGTCATTTTCGGGGGATTTAGTTCCTGTAGCTTTAGGGATGAATTCACTTTTTCCTATTTGCCTGAATACTCTTTCCGAGATCTTCGGCCCCAGGAGGGCAGCTACTTTTTCCGGATCCGCGCCTGCAAGGTCAGCCGTTGACCTGAAACCAGCCTCGTAAAGCTTCCTTGCTCTCACACGCCCGATGCTTCTGATATCGAGCAGCTCCATCAGTTCAGGCCCGGCTCCGTAATGTATCCTCTTTTCAAGTTCCGAAGCTTCCCTAACTCCTTTAAGGTCAAGCAGACGGGCAAGCTGTAAGGTCACATGCATGATCCACTCGGCAATATCCGCTATTGCATGGATATCTCCTTCCCCTACGCCGAAATTTAAACAAATTTCATTCTCAGGCTTTTCACGAATCCATTCCATGAGCAGAAGAGCTGTTTTTACTTCACCCAGAAACCATTCATATTCTGCTATATTAAAGGGACTCGGGACTTTTACGAACTCGTCTGCATGTGTCATAGCATAATCATTTACTTCCTGATAGTCCTCCCTTCTCATATAGAGCAGGCGCATATCAGGGGTGCTGCAGATCAAATGCAGGAGTGTAAACTCGGTAAGGATTTTTGCTTCTTTTAATCCGTGCGCAATACGGGCGGCTGACAGGGGATCTACATAAAGCCTCGAGACCAGCTTTCCAAAACTCGTAGAGAGAAGAGCATCCGTATTCTCAAGCATTCCTTCATGCCGTAGAAATCCAAGGCATTCATCAACAACTGTTGAAAGCCCAAAATTTGAGTACTGGAAAGCAAAAAAAGTTGCCTCCAGAAAATCCATAAGTTCTTCCTTCGTATGTGCAAAACCATTGGAAATTGTAGAGAGCACATGAGTCCTCAGGGCTTTTTCCGTTCCCAGCTTGGACCAGATGTCTTCGGCCCCAGCTTCTATGTAATTCTCAAAAAGGAAAACAAACTCTTCATATGATCTGGCAAGAAGCACGGCTTCCCCATATGGATCAAGCCTTGGCCTTCCAGCCCTGCCTGCCATCTGTTTATACTCCAGCACAGGAATGGGCTGCATTCCTTCTTCAGTGGAATATCGCTTGTAACTCCTGATTATTACTCTTCTTGCAGGCAGGTTGAGCCCGGCTGCGAGGGTGGGGGTACTTGAGATAAGTTTGATTCTTCCCTTTCTGAACCCGTTTTCTACAAGCTCTCTTAAAGGCGTTGTAAGGCCTGCATGGTGAAAAGCTGTCCCGGAACGGATACAGGCCGCAAGGACTGTTGCGATATCGGTTTCACTGTTTTCGAGAACCTCGTCCGCAATTACGGAAAGAGATTCTTTATCTTCGGCTGACAAAACCTTTTTGACAGTTGAAGCGGATTTCTTTGCAAAAGCCATGCAGTTCTTCCTGCTGCTCTCGAAAACAAGGCACTGCCCCCCTTCCTTAAGAGTATCCAATGCGAGGTTTATGGCTTCATCTTTTGTGGACTGCACAATAGCTTTTTCTTTATCCTTGCAATAGAAGGTCCCATTTAATAATACTCCTTCAAGAAGTTGGGTAGGCCTCCATTCACTTACAATTAATTCTGCGTCCAGCCAGGCTGCAAGCTCATCTGCGTTTCCTACAGTTGCGGAAAGTGCCAGGATCTGGCAGGCCGGATTAATTCTCCGAAGCTTTGAAAGTGTGATCTCGAGAGTAGGTCCCCTGTCCGCCGAATCGATAAGATGTATCTCATCTGCCACAAGAACTGAGATTTCCTGCATCCAGGCAGTCTCGTTCCTGAGCAGGGAGTCCGTTTTTTCCGATGTGGCAACAATTATGTCATTTGCCCCGAGTCCTTCGTCTTTGATGTCGTAATCTCCGGTCGAAATACCAACCCTGATCCCGAGTTCGGAAAACTCCCGGAACCGGCTAAACTTTTCCGAAGCAAGAGCCCTGAGGGGCACGATGTAGAGCGCCTTTCCTCCTGCCAGGATAGATTTCAACATCGCAAGCTCGGCAAGTAGAGTTTTTCCCGAGGCGGTAGGAATTGCAGCGAGCAGGTTTTTCCCTTCAAGCAGCCCTTTTTCCACCGCTTCGGCCTGGGGGGGATATAGTTCCCGGATCCCTGAGTCCAGATAAAAGTTTTTTATTTCATCGGGCAGATCGAGACTTTCTATCTTCATTGAACAACCTGAAACTCACACATAGATAAATAACTATTTTTATAAACTTTAATCGCTTGCCGCATAATAGTAATTTCCACTTTCCTTCTGTTCCCGGTCAAGCCTCGAACCAATATTGTTTACACGCGGGCGCCTTGTCTCTTCGTCTCTACGGAAGGTTATGCCCAGGTTTTTAAGGAATTTATTCATCCCGTTTTCCATACTGAACGGGCCGTGAGCTTCACCGTATATAGTGGGTTCACCTTCAAAGACCATCAGGCGCTGGCTCAGCATATCTATCATGTAAATGTCATGGTCTACAACAAGGGCTGTCTTCTGGTTGTTTTCGGCAAAGCGGTTCAGGACTCTTGTGACCATGGAACGCTGTTCCACGTCAAGGTGAGCGCTTGGCTCGTCAAGGATATAAAGGTCGGCTTCGTGGGACAGGCAGGCTGCAATTGCAACGCGTTGCAGTTCTCCGCCGCTCAGGTCGGCAATCAGGCTGTCATAAATGACTTCAAGCTGGAGTGGATTTGAAATCTCAACTTCATAGTAGCTGGTTCCGAACCTTTTTGTAATGCTGCGCAGGAGTTCCTGCACAGTCAGCGGGGTATCGGCTTTGATGTACTGAGGCTTGTAAGAAATTTTGATTTCAATTCCGGGATCTCCTTCATCCGGCTTTATTTCTCCTGCAAGAACTTTTACAAAGGTTGATTTTCCTATCCCGTTGGGACCTACTATCCCCAGCACCTCGCCTTCTCGCAGACTTCCTCCGGTTGCTTTCAGGGAAAAACCGTCCCCGTATTTCTTCACAAAGCCGTTGAAAGTAACCTTGGACTTAATCTGTGATTCTTCTCTTGGGGGGTGGACCTCAAATTTAATGGCCTCAGGCCGAATCCGGATATTTTCTTCATGGAGATAACCTTTAAGATACTGGTTAATGCCTACGCGGACGCTTTTCGGTAAGGTTACTACACCGAAGCCTGCAGGTTGTCCATAGGCGATATGTACCACATCGGCAAGCATATCCAGGATTGCCAGGTCATGCTCGACTACAAGCACTGCCCTGTCTTTTGAGAGCTTCTGAACGAGGCGGGCAACATTAATTCTTTGATAGATATCAAGATAAGGGCTGATTTCGTCAAAGAAATAGAACTGGGCATCTTTTGCCGCACAGGCTGCAATCGCAACCCTTTGCAATTCCCCACCGCTTAATTCCGAGATTTTTCTATCAACTACACTTTTTAAATTCAGGTAGTCGATAAGGTCATTTAAAACTCCTCGCTCATCGGTTTTTTCGAGCAGTTCGGAAGTTTTGCCTTTGAAAGCTTTCGGAATCAGGTCCACATACTGAGGCTTCTGGGAAACTCGAATCTTTCCGTCAACTACAGCCTTGAAATAGTCGTGGAGTGCTGTACCGGCATAGTGCTCAAGCACAGTATCCCAATCACCTTTTCCCTGTCCGAAATTGGGAATCAAAGCTCCGGAAAGTATCTGTACCGAGGTACTCTTTCCTACCCCGTTAGGACCGAGTATACCGGTTACTTTTCCCACCCTTGGCACGGGTAGTCCGAAAAGGACAAAACCATTTGACCCATACCTGTGAGTTTGTGCTTCAAGCTCTTCGGGAAGCCCGATAATCATTATGGCTTTAAAGGGGCATTTATTAATGCAGATCCCGCAGCCTACGCAAAGCTCCTCAGAGATGGCGGGCTTTCCGTCCTCCCCAAAAACAATTGTCTCGTCCCCTGTTCTGACCCTGGGGCAGTACTTTTCGCATTCCTTACTGCACCTTCTGGGCTGACATCTATCTTTATTAAGTATAGCTATTCTCATAATTGTCCCCAAAAATCACGTTTTTTCTTTGAGGTTATTTCCTTCAATTTGTTAACAGGTATATTATTATGAAGTACGTGTTTCAATTTTTTCATGATGTTTACATTTCAGACTATTTGTGAAGTCTATGTTCAAATATTTGTAAAGTTTACATTTTGGGTTCTTTGTTAATGTTTTTCTATTTCTAGCCTTACAGCGTAACAATATCAATTCCGGTGTGGCAAAAATAGCTATCATATCAAAGCTTGTTTACGCAAAGGAAATTTTGAAAAAGCCTTCTAAATAAGAAAGCCTTTGTGCGTTCAGGAAAGAATACTTTAGTTCAGGAGAAGAGTCCAGGTAACAAGGAAGAGATCTAAAATTATAAACTCCACATAGAACCAGTCTTTTAATTTGAATTCTTTCGCATCGATTTTAAGCTGAGGGAAAATAAGATATTTCTGCAGAAAATAAGTAACACCAATAACGATAAAAAGTACTAAATACCATACCTTGGTTTCTCCGGTTCCGTACACACTGTAAGCTAAAAATCCTGCGATTATGCCAATTACAGTTGCGACTACTGTCTTTATAATGCCTTCTGTGTATTCTTTCTGCTTTTCCGCGGGAGTTTTTTCTTTAACAAGAGCCTTTTTTTCCTGGGTCTCAGATCTTACTGCCGGATTTTCAGCAGGTACTTCTTCAATTTGTCTAGGCTCTTTCTTGCTTTTTAATCTAGGATTTGGTTTACTCACTACGTTTACTCTCCTGAACTGCAAATATTCTGAAATCCAATCTTAGTAATACCAGTTTTACTGACCAGTTTTACTGAGTATTAATGGAATGGATCATGATTTTGAATGATTAACGGATAAAAATTATTATATTTTAATGTTTATATTTTAATGTTTACAGTGCTAGATTTAATACTTTACATTGCTAGACTTAATACTTTACATTTCTAGACTTAATACGTATTTAATATTGTAATTTAATATTGTAACTTAATATTGTAATTAGATATCTGCTTTAAGCAGTGATTTACTAATGTTAATGAAGCTTAGTAAGTCCTTTGAGTTTATAAACCTTAGAGCCAATAAGTCCTGCGCAACAAATTTGGAGCCTGCTCAGCAGAAACTAAAGCTAAGGCATTTGAATCTGATCTCTCAGCTTTAAATAAATTCATTGCTTAAAACATTACCGATCTGATCTATGGATATCGAATCGATTCCTATTGAGTTTAAGTATTCCGAGAATTTGTAAGGTCTGGGTCCATTCGGGTGATAGACAAGAGTGACTTCAGGATTAAGCTTTCTAACCATGTTTTCAAGCCCACTGACGTCAAGATGATCGCTTATTTTTATTGTGGGATAAGGATAATCCATGCGGCAGGTGAGTACATATTTTTTCATATTCCAGGGAAGCCGGTTTAATTCCCAAGGAGCTACTATAAATACAGAGTCATCACCTTCGGTACTAAGCTCTGCAAGTTCTCCGGCATTCTCAAGCATGGTCCGGGTAAGGGCTCTTGCCCTGGCATCCATGCGGATAGCTCCGTCATACCCAAAATCTCTGATGAGCTCAACTGCTCGCTGGGCTTTCCCAAATTCGTACGCTCCGAAAGCGACATGCCCGTTTTCAAAAAGGGCGGATTTCATGCTTTCAAGGTCATCCTCAAAATGACAGGTGGGATCTGCCGGGTCTCCATAGTTAGCCTCAGTTATAAGTACATCGCAGGGTGGAAGTTTGCTTGCATCTTTTATATCCCCTGTAACCAGGATCCTTGTCCCGACATCGTTTTCCCAATAAAAGGCTGTTGCTCCTACGGTATGTTCTGTAGGAAAAGTCTTTACTCTTACTCCTCCGATATCTATTTAGTTCCCAAGCCCGAACATCCTGCCTGCATATTTTCGGTCATGCCTGATTTCGAGGGCAACCGCTGTTTTTTCCGAACATATTGCATTTGGGGAGAGCATAGCGGATTTTCCATGGTGATCAGAATGAGCATGTGTAATCAGGTATGCATCGGGCTGCACTTGCTTTCCCGGACTACGGGTAGTGTCAACCGAAAACAAACGTAAACTTCCGGCATCATCCCTGAACCGGACAGAAATATGCGGTTTAAAACTCCCGCGAGAGTTTCGCTGCCTGAGTGCCAACACACCAAGGTCAATTAGTTTTTTAGAAATCACGCCAATCTCTGAGGAGATCACACTGAAGATATTTAAGCTTAGGGAAAACTGGGAATTGTAATACAGCACTTCACATAATAAAACTTCAATAGAATGATTTCCTTTTTTACAAATGTCTGAATGAGCTTTTAAAAAGCCTGAATAAGTATTTTAGCCCGGTATGACGCGGACTTTTGCGGAAACGCCAGCCTATTAGAGGCCAAAATAGAGTCCTAGGAGCTTTCCACATCTTATCCTCCACAAGGTGGGATATGGAGCCTGCAGCAAGGGTAAAAACCCTGATATCCCCGATTTTTACGTATAAGTATATCCCTAACAGGGAAAGGGTAACAGAGAATAACAATGTATGCGCTATCATCCTTCCATTTGCTATGGCAGAAGGAAAGATGACGGTGCCCAGAGGCTTGTCAATTAAGTCCGGGAGGAGAGACCCGATAACCAGGTATGTCGGGTCTATAATAGTCCCCAATTGTGGTATGAAAAATGAAAGTACATAAAATATTCCCAGAGTAACGCCTACATGTCCGAAAAGCAACATCGAAAATAAAAGGCTTTTAACTTATATATAATTATATATTTTCTATTTATAAAATTCTCAGTTTATATATTCATTTAATGAAAAAAATCTCTGCAAATATACGCTCATTTCAGGGTTAGATGTTTTCAGCATACAGTCCTGAGGTAATAAACCCAGTAACCTTTATAATTTCCATAACCATCAGCAACTATTTTCAATTGCTCTTCAGTTGCTTCACGACCGTAAAACTTTTTAAAGCAATTGACAAGCGTTTGATCATGTTCCGGAAGTTCTTCCATTCTTCCAAGGCCCCTTATGAGCTCCAAATGAGCAGACCACTCTCCAATGCCTCTTATATTCATAAGCCACTCTTTTACTTCTCCTATCTTGCCATGCCTCAGAAAATTTTCATCTGCTCTGTCAAAAGCTTCGGCAACTGCGATCAAATATTCTGATTTTCGTTCATTTTTTACGATAGAAATCAGATTTTCTACACCCAGATTTTTTATTTGCCGGGCTGAGGGAAAAGATCTATAATCAACCCCCTCAATCCGAATAATATTGCCTATCGTATCTGTAAGCTTATTCTTTATCTTATTGGCTACTTTCATGGATATTCTCTGGCTTAACACAGCCCAGGCTGCTGCTTCAAATGGAGTTAAAAACTTCACTTGATGGAGGCCATAAAGATCTTCCAGCAGGGGGGCAAATTTCAGATCTTTGCTTCCCATGTCATAAAAAGGTTTCAGGTCATCATCCAGACTCAAATAGAATCTTATTCTATCCAGAAGTACATACTTTATTTCCTCATCTATTTCTTCGGGTGAATAAAGAGTGTAAGTTAAAACCGGTTCTAAAACAGTACCTTCATTTTTGAGACTAAAGGCCAGGGTCTGATTCTCAAGGTAAATTGCTTTAGTAATTGAAAGACTGGAGACGGTTTGTTCACCTTCGGAAGGGGCAAACATACTCACAAAATCCAGAGATTTTGAAAAATCAAAAGGTGCTTTTGGGAAAAGCTTCCCCTGAAGACTATGAACTCTCATTAATTTCTCCTCCTCATATTTCTCCTTACTTTCTTTAAAAGGTGCCAAACATAAGTAAGAATTGTAAGAATCTGTATTATTATTGTAAAAAATCTGTATTATTATTAGGGCACAGTTACTTAAATAAATAACAGATAAGGATGAAGGAATAAAGGTAAGAATGAAAGAATTAGAAGACAAATACTTAAAGAAGACAAATACTTAAAGAAGACAAATACTTAAAGAAGACAAATACTTAAAGAAGACAAATACTTAAAAAAGCTGAAAATGATAGTGATTTCACCGGAAAAATTATTTGATCCATAAAAAAGAAAAGGATCCTTTTTATAAACTGCCATGAAATATAATAAAAGGTCTCCCACACCCAAAATGTTATTTTCTAACCCCTGTTAATAATTTTGGAGATCAGATTATACGATAGATTTGGTTCGGTTCTGGTTTGGTTCTCTTAAAACCTTTTGGTTCTCGTACTACCTTTCGTACCACCCCTAGTACTTATTTCTCATACAACCTATATTTTCTTGCACACCTTTAAACCTATATTTTCCTACACACCTTTAAACCTATATTTCGTACCAAACCTATATTTCGTACCTATATTTCGTACCTATATTTCGTACAACCAGTTCTCCGAGTCTCCACAGTAGTTTGCAGCATTATGTTATACCTTGCAGCATTATATTATACCGCTGCGCCTCAGTTTAGGCAGTAACTTCTTTGGTCATAGTCATAATATATGCGACCATTTCACGATTAAGTTTGTTTTCCTTTGAGACTCTTGCCTCAATGTCCTCAGCAGATTTTCCTTCTGTTTTCATCTCCTTTATTTTTTCAATCACTGAAGAAGGTATACTATAATATTCATTCAGATCTTTCCGGTGCCCCCAGACATCTCCTTCGATGAGTTTGATTCTCTGCATATCGAGAAACATTTGAACGGACTTTGAGACTGTGCGCATATAAGACTGAGGTAACTGAATTACCTCTACTTTCGGACAGGTCTCAATCAATCCAAATATGTCTTCATTAGAAGGTCTGAAGGCAATGTGCACTGCTTTTTCATTTGGGTTCAATTTACAGATTTCTTCTCTGGAACTAACTACTCGAATTTTCATTGTCTTTTATTTTCCTGTCTTGAATTTCTTTTCTGTTTCTGTTTTTTAATTTAACCACAATTAATAATACGTTATACTTACTATAAATATTTATCTCAATGAGCTAAAATTATTTTGATAGTATAATGGTTAGTTTACTCCTATAATTTCTTAAAATTTGCTTTTAAAACCATAAAAAGGACTAAATGAGTCTTTAATTTGAGTAATTACACTTCATTATCTTGAGTTAACTATATTAAAAAATTAAGTTTTTTAGTGTAAAAATAATAAAACACTTCTAGTAGTGCAAATTTAAAAACATTTTACTCTTAGGAATAAGTTTAACACATCTCCAAAAAACAGTTTAAAAGTGTTTTGAAGAAATCTTTATACAGAACAGGTTCAGAGTTTAAATATGTGATAAAATAAGTATAAAAATATTTGTTAAAATTAAAGGTAGTTGGTCCTTGAAAACCAATAAAGCAAGCACAAAGCAAGCACTATACTTCGTTTGTGAAAATAAAATTTTGTGCCGCAATCAAAAGCAGGTTATCCCCAGACCAACTTTTGAAAATTGAAATACAGACTTTTAATTTTTTCCTATCTTTTTCGATTTTATTTGAGTGATTTAAGTTCGTAATTTACCTTATTCCTCTCCAGGAACCAGGGATATAGCGAGGCTGATGGGTACTCCTTTGCGTTAATTTTGTTACTTTTATTCCCTTCCAGGAACCAGGGACATAACGCGGTTTATCTACTCTTGATGAACTTTTATAAGGATCCCAGGAGCCAGGGATGTAACGAGGCTTATAACTTACTTTTAACTGTTTCTTTGTTTCCGCATGCCCTTTCCATGAACCATAAATATAGCGTGGGTTCCATGATCCAGGAATATAGCGTGGCTTATAAGTGATTTGTGAGGCAGTTTTGATTTTTGTTGTCCCTTTCCAGGAACCAAAAACATATCGAGGTTTATTTTCTCTCTTTTGGGTATCCTCAGTTAGTTTCCAAGACCCTGGTAAATAACGAGGCTGGTAGGTAATCTTTGAGATGTTTTTTGTTTCCGTTGTGCCTTTCCAGAAGCCAGGAATATATCGAGGTCTGGAGTTAATCTCTTTACTTTCCTTTGGAATTTTTTTGATCTCGATTTCAATTTTTTTGGCTGGTTTGACCGCTTCTACTTTTGTTTTAATTTTCTTTGCCAAGTCACTAACCTCTTTATCATTTATTCTTTATTGCTAAATTGTTCTCACGAAAATAAAAACATTGAATAAATACTTATTATGTAGATAATTATTCTCAACATATATATAAATATTCAACAGTAAGGCTCAGTGCTTTATATCCGAGCGTCTTTCAATTGTGATTTTATACCATACTTTATTCACACCTGTTTTGTGTTCCATTCTGTTTTCCTTGCATGAATGAGATTTTACGAATGTGTATTTGGATAGTCGGCTGAAAAACGTTTCATCTCTCTCCACTCTATGGAAATGGGTAACAAGCTTGCAGTAATTGAATTAGGGTAAATAAAATAACTTCAGGTTGGCTTTTTAGAACAGATGAATGTTCAAAGGAGAGCGTATATGAGAACACAAAAAATTTAAAAGTAAAGCACTAGAGACTTTACTTATCACTAATATGTTCTCACATAGTTGGTCAGCAGCAAAATAGGACCACTGTTAACCCATTTTGCTGGTCAATGTTACGATATATTTTGCAAAAGTGTCTCCTATTAATTTGTTAGCGGCTTGATTCGGGTGTGTCCCGTCTTTAGGAAGATAATTGGTGGAATTAAATCCATCGTACTTCGAGTTGTTGGGTACGGTATCTATTAAATCATAAACATTGAAAACTTTGTATCCGGCTGCAAGTGCTTGCTTGGACAAGTTCTGGTCCAGATATATTATCTCCTTAAGGCTGCCTTTAGCGGGTGTCAATAGAATAATAGGTGTAGCTCCGTGTGCCTTTGCCTGTGATGCCATCCATAAAATGTCATTGATAATGGATTGCTGAGGACGTGAATGTCTCAAATCATTGGCACCGTACAGGATAGTTACATATTTTGGCTTAAAAAGTGCCATTTCATCCAAAAATCGTAGTCTACCCGATTCGCTGGTTTCTCCGCCAAGCCCAACATTATAGAATACATAACCGCTTTTGCTAAGCGTGAGATTTGCGTAATATACGTATGCACCATGTGGCAGCCCAGTCGCGCTGCCTGCAGTAATTGAGTCGCCTATATTAAGGAAAGTTATCTTCTTGGGGTCATTACTCGTTGTCGCGAGTGGGGATCGACTGATACAGTTTGTATAAACATTGGTTCCGGAGCTTGCAGCCGATGGAAATTTAAACCATATACCCTGATCAAGGCTTTGACGTCCATAAGACTCCCCGAGGCAGTTTATGAAAGTATTGTATGTTGAAGCACCATAAAGGTAAATTCCCGCATAGAGATAAGATGATCCCGTACAGTTTGTAAATATATTATTTGAGGAACCTGTCAGGAAGATACCACTGCCTCTGTCATTTGCTTTTGAATACCCGGACGAAGCACGGACATTATTTTTTCTGCATGACGTGAAAGCAAGACCGTGACTCGTGTTCGAATAACCGGCACAATTAGACACTTTATTGTTATTCGAACTCCTGAATTCAATTCCACTGCCTGTATTCGAGTGTCCTATACAATTTGACACAATGTTATTTTTCGAATTTGCAATATATATTGCGGTATTCGAACTAGATACGGCTGAACAGCTCGTTATCTGTGAATTGCCTGCAACTATGTACAATGGTATACCTTTATTAGATGAGGTCTTACATCTATCAATTGTTGCAGCAGACCCTGTAATATACATGCCGGACCCGGCTATACTTGATGCGGAACAATTACTGATTAAAATGTTTGCTGAATTTTGAACACGGATCCCATCTGATGAAGTGCTCGAATTGTGCTGGATAACCCTCACATTTTTTATAGTGACATTTCTGTGGTTGCTGCAAGTTATCCCCACTCCTGCACCAGTCAGCCCGCAATCGATACTATATCCTTTGCCGTCTAATACAACATTATTTGCTGTTATAGAAAACGCGTTTGTGTTTGCCAGAATATTTCCCGTTAAAACATAAGTCGTTCCCGCAGAATTCAAATTGTAACCGGATACGTGTCCTGCCGGAATATTAACCGCTAACGCAGTTCCGCTCAGGCACACGAGCAAAAACAAACAAAGCAAGAATCTCATTATACCCCCTCTCAAAGGCATCGATACTATACTTTTCTCACCAGAGTAAGACTTGAGGTTCATACCACCGATAAAATTATAATAATTTATCAATTTATTTGGATTAAAATCAGTAAAACTTTGTCTTATCTTTTTTCGAATATTAATCACATAACTCAACTCCCATAATTATAAAAATTCATTGTTTTGTGTTTTGCACTTCTCATTTTTCCAAAATAGGTAGCATTTAAGGTATTCAAACACAAGAAGTTCCCCCCTATTTTAAAAAAGTATTAAAATTACACATGAAAATTGTTTTCTATTTTATATAAATTTTATTACACAGTTAGGTTCTAGTAGAAGCCATTTATAATCCAATAAGTATTTTTCATGTTTTTCAGATCACAATAAACTTTTAATTCATGCGGGGTAATTTTTTTGTTATGGCTGCTCCAAAGTACCTGAGACGTTATTTCAAAGTGCAGAGAAATGAAATGCCTGCTCTCTCCAGGATAACGGAGAAGATTCCAGCCCAATTTGACTCCGGTATGCAGCTTGCAGAGATGATGGAAATTCACAGGCAGAAAATGGAAGAATACCGCAAGCTCCGAGAATATCTCGAGATGGAAGCTGTAAAAGAAGCTGAAGCCCTTACTAATAAAGATGTATCGGACAGGCTCAGGCTGCTTACTGAAGTCTTCCTGGAACTCCCGAAAACCAGTCCATCTCTGCTTGACC
>JAUPKV010000667.1 GCA_030837265.1 Methanobacteriota archaeon | reverse complement strand
GGACAGTGCCAATACGTGACTGGAAACTGGCACTTAGCTGTAATAGTTAAGACATTGTCTGACAGTTACTCCAAAGACTCTTAGGATTGTCAGACTACATGTAACTGTCCTCCTTCCTCTTGGTTAAGTTGTTCTACTTTTTCAATCCAGAGAGGTTTAGCGTCAATAAAAGTTTGCATAGGGGTTCTCCCGCAGCACATTTTGCCTTGATGCGTTCTCTCACCATTATACCAAAGTATCCATTTGTCCAAGTCAGTTTGAAGTTCTTCTAGCGTTTTATAAACTTTTTTTCTGAAAGTTATCTGATAAAACTCTTGAAGAATCCTGAATTGAGTAATTCTTACCACTATTAGTCATGTTTTTTAAGAAATGATTTGATAATTAGCGTGTTATAGTTTATTATACATAGTGGTATATATAACTATTACAGGAGGTTATAAATGTCATATCAGATTAAAAAGAAAACGCAACATGGGACCTATGTTTATCTGGTTGAGTCTTACTGGGACAAGGAAAAAAGACAACCGAGACAGCGCTCAAAGTATATTGGGAAAGAAGATTCTAAAACAGGCAATGTCAAGCCTGTGCACAAGGGCAAGTTAGAAGCAAAGTCTATTTCCAGGGTGCTGGATTACGGACAAGTAACTTTGTGCAGGGAAATTGCCAAAGCATGCGGATTAACATCAGCTTTGGAAAAAGCGTTTGCCCCTGATGTCGCCGAAACGCTATTTCTGTTGGCCGTTTTCCTAATTACCGAACAGATGCCATTGTGCTCATTTGAAAGCTGGGCAGGAGGAGTCTACCACAACTACACGGGACGCAAACAGCTATGGACTTCCAAGGGGTTATCGGGACTGCTTCAGGAACTCGGAAGCAATGCTGAACTTGCCACCAGCCCATTGACTTTTTTCTTTACAACAATCTTATATTGAGATAAATGCAACTATTTTTTAGTTTTTTATATAGTGTACTATATACCATACTTTACAAATCAGAAAATACGTATAATATTGTATGCAAGACAAAATTGTAAAAGGAATAGTGTACTATGTTTTACAGGAAGCTGACAAAAAAAGATGGAAAGACATACCATTACATACTTAAGTCTGTTTACGACAAGAAGAAACGTTGTTCAGTGCATAAACAAATATCAGATTTAACAAAACTGCCGATTGAAATCATAGGAGCTGTAAAATCCATACTGGCAGGGAAGAAAGTAATTCTGACATCTAAGGAAGAAAATATTGTAAAAATTCAATCGACACGTTTTTTTGGACCATTATGGATAGCCTATCACTTTTGGGAAGGATTAGGGCTTCACAAGGTAGGTTTAACGAACCCAGAGTATGATAACCTTACAGCCATGGTTATAGGCCGAATAGTATCTCCTGCAGTGGAGTGTAGAAGTGAGTTAAAAACTGCTGAATATCTCAACCGGACGGCATTGAGCCATATTCTTGGAAAAAGTAATTATTTATGGGACAGAAATAACTTTTATCCGATTCTTACAAAACTTACTAAAAATTGGGACAAAATTGAGAAGGAACTGTGGAGTCGGAGAAAGCAAGTTCCACGCCTTTATCTTTACGATATTACAAGCAGTTATTTTGAGGGCAAAGGTGGAACATTTGGCGCACTCGGATACTCCAGAGATGAAAAGCACGGAAATCCGCAGGTAGTAATAGCCTTGGTCTCTGATGAAAAAGGAATGCCTATAGCCATACGTATTTTGCCTGGAAATACAAAGGACAGCACTACCGTCAAGGACACAATAAGCAACCTCAAGTCCATGTATAAAGCAGAACGCGCAATCATGATAATGGACAGAGGAATGCAAAGCGAAAGTAATGTTGAATTTATCAAAGAGAACGGCTTTGATTTTGTAATGTCTCTAAAACATAAAGAAGGACGTGAGTTCCTAAAAAAACATAATTGCGATTTGGAATGGACGCTTTTTGACGAACGCAACATATCACAATGGGATGAAAATGGAAAACGCTATATTATTTGTCGCAATCCTGAGACTGCAAAAAGAGACAATAAAACTAGAAAAGCTATAATTGAACGTGGTAAAAACAGGCTGGAAAAACTGAAAAATGCAGTCGATAAAGGTAGAATAAAGAATAAGGAAAAAATACTTGCCAGGGCAGTAAAGATCCTCACGCAAACTAAAACTGAAAAATATTTTGTTTATGAAGTTGGAGAAGCTTCATTTTCGTACAAACAATCTGAAACTGCAGGATGGGACGAATTGTACGAAGGATGTTATGTTTTGGAAACAACTCTTGATAATACAGTTCCAAAAGAGGAAGTAGATTCCAATTATCGCAATCAGCATGAAATAGAAGAAATATTCAAATCCTGTAAAAGTGAACTTAATATCAGGCCAAATTTTCATAAGAAAGATGAAAACATATTCGGCCATATTTATTTAACGTTTCTATCTCATTTGGTGAAAAGAACCATAGAGTTGCAGTTAAAAGAAAATGGATACAACGAAAAAGGCTCATATGCCTTAAACAGATTTTCAGACATAACCATGAATCAAGTAATTATAAATCATGAATCAGAATTAGTTGTAACAGAACTTAATGCCGATCATCGTAGACTCGCCGATATGCTTGGAATCAGTATCCCAACGGGGCAAATATCCCGTACACTATCTGGGTATACATCAAAATAATTTAATTCTGTTCTAAATCAACTTGTTACAGAGAAATAAATCGGCATAGCTATATCAACCTCAGCATAACTGAAATCACCCGACAGCGTAAACCTCTGTAAGTCTTCACTTGAGGCAATTAGAAAAGATGTTTCTCTGAAAGACGTTCCCAAT
>JAUPKV010000666.1 GCA_030837265.1 Methanobacteriota archaeon | reverse complement strand
TATATCCACTACTTTTTCCCGGATGGGCTTGCGGATGGTTTCGGGCACGATGCCGTGTTCTTTGTTATAGGCGATCTGCATATTTCGGCGGCGCTCGGTTTCGCTAACTGCTTTTTTGATGGAATCAGTTATTCTATCTGCATAGAGGACGACTTTCGAACTGGCATTTCGGGCTGCACGGCCTATGATCTGGATCAGGCTTTTTGCGTCCCTGAGGAAGCCTTCTTTATCGGCGTCAAGAATGCCGATGAAGCCGACTTCGGGAATATCAAGTCCTTCCCTGAGCAGGTTGATGCCTACGAGGACGTCGAATTTGCCAAGCCGGAGTTCCCGGATGATCTCGGTCCGTTCTATCGTTTTAATATCGGAGTGCAGGTAGCGAGCTTTGATTTCGCTCCGGGCCAGAAATTCGGTCAGTTCCTCGGCAAGTTTCTTAGTCAGGGTGGTTACAAGGGCACGGTCTCCCCTTTCCACGATCTTTCGGATCTCCTGCATGACATCCCTCACCTGGCCTTCGAGGGGACGAATTTCAACTTCGGGATCGACAAGGCCTGTAGGGCGGATAATCTGTTCTACAATTTGCGCCGAATGTTCCCGCTCGTAGTCTGATGGGGTTGCTGAGACACAGATAACGTTTTTCATGTACTTCTCAAATTCATCAAACTTCAGCGGCCGGTTGTCAAAGGCACTGGGGAGCCTGAAACCGTAGTCCACAAGGCTTTTCTTCCGGGATCGGTCTCCATTGTACATCCCATGGAGCTGTGGAATTGTCTGGTGGCTTTCGTCGATGACCAGGAGAAAATCTTCAGGGAAATAGTCAATCAGGCAGAAAGGTTTCTCCCCGGGTTTGCGGTGGTCGAAGTGCCTTGAGTAGTTTTCGATACCCTTGCAGCTGCCGGTCTCTTCAATCATTTCCATGTCATAAAGAGTGCGCTGCTTAAGCCGGTGGGACTCAAGCAGTCCAAGTTCCGGCAGGCGTCCTTCAAGTTCTTCGAAAATCGTCTTAATTGCACTTTTCTGTTCTTCTTCGGGGATAACATAGTGCCTGGCAGGATAGACAAAGAAATACTCCATTTCTTCAGTTCTCTGTCCGGTCTGCTTGTCCACTTCGGAAATCCTATCGATCTCGTCTCCGAAGAGTTCGATCCTGATTATATTGTCAAAGTATCCGGGAATAATGTCAATAGTATCTCCTTTTACCCTGAATCGCCCTGGCATGAGTTCAAGGTCGTTCCGCTCGAACTGGATTTCAACCAGCTTTTGCAGGATTTCTTTTCTCTGGACCCTTTCTCCGACCTTCAATTCAAAACCCATTTTCTGGAAGTTTTCCGGGTTGCCAAGACCGTATATACAGGATACGGACGCTACAACAATTACGTCCTGGCGGGACATCAGGGAAGCCGTGGCCGCAAGGCGCATCTGCTCGATTTTGGGGTTAATCTGGGCATCTTTCTCAATGTACTGGTCTCTGGCAGGTAGATAAGATTCCGGCTGGTAGTAATCATAATATGAGACAAAATACTCTACCCGATTTTCAGGGAAGAAGTCCCGAAACTCGTTATAAAGCTGGGCAGCCAGAGTCTTGTTATGAGCAATAACAAGTGTAGGTTTCTTAACCTGATTGATGACATTTGCAACAGTATAAGTTTTTCCTGAGCCAGTAACCCCTAACAGAGTCTGGAAGCTCTCTCCTTTCTCCAGCCCTGCAACAAGTTTATCGATTGCCTGTGGCTGGGAACCTCTGGGTTCGAAGTCAGAGACCAGTTTGAACTGCGGGCTGTCCCAGTATCGGGCATCGTATATTACTCCGGGTGCTTTTTCTTCTACTTCGGATGTTTTTTCTAGAGACGGCTCAGATATCTGACTTGAAGATTTCATAGAATCAAACCTTATAATTTGGAAAGTTAATTGCAAAGGAAATTATGAATGGCAAATCAAGAAATCAGCGACTTCTGCCTGAGCAAGCGGTTATAAGTAATTGCAAACCTGTGGGCTTCATCCCGGATTTCCTGGACAAAGAGAGAGGCTTTATCCTCTCTTTTAATAGGAAGAGGAGACTTAAGCCCGGGCACATAGATTTCTTCCTCACGCTTAGCAATGGATATGATTGGAATCCTGAGCTGTAACTTTCGGAGCTCCTGGAAGGCTGAAGAAAGTTGCCCTTTTCCCCCGTCTATAATAACTAAGTCCGGCATGTCGTGTTTGTCTTCAAGCAGGCGGGAGTAGCGTCTGCGCACAATTTCGGCAATAGACGCAAAGTCATCAATTCCTTCCACGCTCTCTATTTTGAAGCGACGATAGTTATGTTTGTCAGGCCTGCCTCCACGGAACTGCACCATAGAGCCGACCATAGCCGTGCCTGAGAGATGTGAAATATCAAAACATTCGATAACATTCGGGAGTTTTGGAAGTGATAGCTTATTCTGCAGAGCCTCAAGTTTTTTCCGGTCACCGAAAAACCCGATCTCAACATTTTTGAGGGCAAGATCGAGAAGTTCTTTTTTATCTCCCTGCTTCGGAATAGTAACTTTAACCTTTATTCCCTTCATATGGGACAGGAAATCCGCAAAAGATTCTTCCAGAGGTTCGGGCAAGATAAGCTCTTCCGGAGGATCGTTTTCGGAATAGTACTGTACCAGGAATTCTTCAAGGAAATTTTCTCCGTATGCAAAGACATAGTCCTGCTTGTCTTCAAGAGTGCCTTTGTAAACCTTAAAGAGCATGAGATAAACAGTATCTTCCCGGACGATATAATTCAGGATATCTTCGTTATGCTTTTTTTGCCTCTCCATATTCTGCTTTTCCTGGAGGTTTTCAAGTGCTGAAATCTCGTCTCGTAGAGCCATCGCCTGCTCAAACTGCTCTTTTGCAGCATGCTCTCTCATTTCAGTTTCCATGGACTCGATGAGTTCTTTGATATTACCTTTCAGGACATAGCTTGCCTTATTAACATTCTCTCCGTAGTCTTCCGGGGAAATTTTCCCGATACAAGGTCCGCTGCATACTCCGATATGATAGCGTAGGCAGGCACGCTTCGGCATCTGTTTGCAGGTCTTGAGCTGGAAAGTCTTTCTGACGACCTCAAAAATATAATCTCTTTCCCGAGCGGAAACAAAAGGACCGAAAAAGTTCCCGCTATCTACCCTTTTCCTGGCAATCCTGATCCGGGGAAATTTTTCTTCAGTTAAATGGATGCAGGCATACCTCTTTGAGTCCTTAAGGGCAATATTGTATCTTGGCCAGTGTTTCTTGATCAGAGTGTTTTCCAGCAGGAAAGCTTCTACTTCGGTATTTGTGACAATAAAATCAAGGCTTCTAATCGCACGTACAAGACTATCCGTTTTAGGGTCATGATCTCGCTTCTGAAAATAACTGCTCACCCTTTTTTTCAGGTCCTTTGCCTTACCCACATACAACACAGTCCCATCTTCATTCTTGAAAAGATAACACCCAGGCAGATGAGGGAGGGACTCAAGGTCAATCATTTTTAAACCCCACTAATTTTATACTACAGATTTTCGAAAAACCTTAGGAGTGGTCACTCCTAAGAATTGGCCTCTCATTATACTTTGACAGTCCCGCGTTTGAAGTCTTTGGATCCTTTTTTAGAATCTTTGGAATACTTACCATTATTATCTTCAAAAACCTCAGAGTCCTCGCGAGTATCGTCTTCAGTTTCGTCGTAGTCGGCATCAAATAGTTCATCTTCTTCGAAAACTGCTTCAAAAGTCTCTGTTCCAGGTACTTCAAGGTATGAGGCTGCTTTTGAAAGCCTGGGAGCAAGGAAATGTGCAGTATGACTTTCCTGAACCATTGACACTTCTTCAGGGGTGCCTGTAGTGACAATTTCTCCGCCTGCATTCCCGCCTTCCGGCCCAAGATCGATGATATGATCGGCAGATTTAATCACGTCGAGATTGTGCTCGATTACGACTACGGTGTTCCCTTTTGCAACCAGGCCGTTTAGGACCGAAATCAATTTCTTGACATCATGGAAATGTAGCCCGGTGGTGGGCTCGTCAAGTAGATATATAGTCTTACCTGTACCTTTTTTGGAAAGCTCTCTCGTCAGTTTGATTCTCTGGGCTTCCCCTCCGGAAAGGGTTGTCGAACTCTGCCCGAGCTTAATATAACCCAGCCCGACCCTGGTCAGGGTATCCAGCTTGCCTTTGATTGCAGGGAGATTTTCGAAATGCTCTGCCGCTTCTTCTACTGTCATGTCCAGGACTTCTGCAATGGATTTGCCCCTGTATTTGACTTCGAGGGTTTCCCGGTTGTAGCGTGTGCCTTTGCATTCTTCGCACTCAATGTACACGTCAGGCAGGAAATTCATTTCGATTTTTATTAACCCGTCTCCCTGGCAGGCTTCACAGCGTCCTCCTTTCACATTAAAAGAGAAGCGTCCGCTTTTATATCCTCGAATCTTTGCTTCTTTCGTGTCGGCAAAAGCCTGCCTTACAACATCGAAGACTTTGGTATAAGTGGCAGGATTCGAACGAGGTGTCCGGCCAATAGGGCTTTGATCGATAACGATTACCTTGTCTATCTCGGAGTCAAAAATCAGTTCGTCATAATCTCCGGGTGTTACATTCGATTTATTTATCTTCTTCATCAGGGCTTTGTAAAGGATATCATAAATAAGAGTGGATTTCCCTGATCCCGAAACACCAGTAATCAGAGTCAAGACTCCTATTGGAATATTAACGTCTATATCCTTCAGGTTGTTTGCCCTGCAGCCTTTAAGCCGGATATGCGCATCGCTCCGACGGCGAAAAGCGGGATAGCTTATTTGCTTTTCTCCGGAAAGGTATTGGCCGGTCAGGGACTCGGGATTTCTTTCGATTTCCTCAGGTGTTCCTTCGGCTACTACGTAACCTCCATGTATGCCAGCCCCTGGCCCTATATCCAGCACATGATCCGCAGCCCGGATAGTGTCCTCGTCGTGCTCCACTACTATCAGGGTATTTCCCAGATCTCGAAGTTTCTGGAGGGTCAGAATAAGCCGTTCATTGTCCCGCTGGTGCAGCCCTATGGAGGGTTCGTCGAGCACGTAGAGCACTCCCATCAGGTTTGAGCCGATTTGTGTAGCCAGCCTAATTCTCTGAGCTTCGCCTCCCGATAGGGTGCCAGCACTTCTTGAAAGTGTGAGATAACTGAGCCCTACATGTTCCAGAAAACCAAGTCTGGAGCCGATCTCTTTCAAGACCTGTTTAGCGATCTCTTTTTCCCTCTCCGGAAGCCTAAGGTTTTCGAAGAACCGGATGCATTCTATAATTGAGAGGCCCGTTACATCTACAATAGATCTATCGTTTATTTTTACTGAAAGCACTTTCTCCTTCAGACGCTTGCCTTCACATTTCGGGCAGGGTTTAACTTCCATAAATTTTTCAAGTTCCTTATGCCGATATTCGGATTTTGTCTGGCCGTACAATCGTTCAGACTGCGGGATTAACCCTTCCCATGTTCCTTTATGAGACCACTGGGCATCACCGTTCTTCATGCTCATGCTAAAATGGATGCGTTCGTCCGATCCGTACATAAGCGCATTATACTGCTCTTCCGAAAGATCCGCAATAGGGGTGAAAATATCAAACCCGAAATGTTTTGCCACGGCTGCCAGGTGCTGGCTCCGGAAGCTATCAAGATAATTCCTGTACAGGGCAACAGCTCCATCTGCTAGAGAGAGTTTTTTATCCGGAATTATCAGGTCGGGATCAAATTCCATTTTTATTCCGAGTCCATTACAGGCTTCACAGGCTCCGAAAGGACTGTTAAAAGAAAACATCCTGGGTTGAAGCTCTTCAAACGCTATGCCGCAGACCGGACAAGCCATGTTTGAGGAATAAAGGTGATCGTTTCCTTCCGAATCAACAGCAATAACGAGCCCTTCTGCCTTTTTTAAGGCATTTTCACAGGCTTCGACAAGCCTCGATCGGTCTTCTGCAGGGTTCAGACGGTCGACCACAACTTCAATATCATGTTTTTTGTAGCGGTCGAGAGTGATTTCATCATCAGTCCTGTGGATCTCCCCATTTACACGTGCCCTCGTAAAGCCTTCTGCATTCAGGTCCTTGAAAAGCTGCTGATAAGTCCCTTTCTTCTGGCGCACTATAGGAGCGAGGATAGTGACAGTATCGTCAAATTCCCTGCTAATGCTATCTGCAATTCTTTCAGGAGATTGAGACATAATTTTAATATTGTGAACCGGGCAGTAAGGAGTCCCGATTCTGGCAAAAAGCAGCCTGAGATAATCATAGATTTCGGTAACAGTCCCAACCGTACTCCGAGGATTCTTGGATGTTGTCTTCTGCTCAATTGAGATTGCCGGGGATAGCCCTTCAATACTATCCACGTCCGGCTTATTCATCAGCCCAAGAAACTGCCGAGCATATGCTGAGAGCGATTCCACATAGCGGCGCTGACCCTCGGCATAAATGGTGTCAAAGGCCAGGGTTGATTTTCCCGACCCCGAAACGCCAGTAATAACAATGAATTTATCTCGCGGGAGTTCAACCGTAATATCCTTCAGGTTATGTTCCCGCGCCCCTTTAATAATAATATTTTTCATTTTCCTTCTCTCAGGTTTTTTTTCTCAGTTGATCGGTAAGCATGATAGATGTTATTTTAAATTCAAGTCCCAGGATGTATAATACGTTGGATGAGAGTAAACAATTAGATGGAATAAATTCTTCACTAGTGAAAACTTAAATAGATACAATTAATTGAAATAATTGTCAATTTCAATCCGACAATTAATTGAGATTAGCAATTGACTGAATTGATCTGTATGACAATTGTGCATTACAATTCCCTAACGCTCACAAATTAAGGCTCTCGATTTTCAAATATCACAAAATGTGGACTTTTTATTAATAATGTAAGATAGCGGAATGAAAGTAATAATCAGTATTTGAATTGATTTTCGAGTCAAGATAATGCAAACAAAGCTTACCTTTAGCGAATTCAAGATTTTTTTGTCTTCTATTTTTTACCGGTTACCCTTCAATACTTTCAGTTTAGAACCATTGTCCCTCCTGAAAACCAGCGCCTTCAGATCCGTGAATCTAGAAATAGCGCCTCAGAAAAGTAAACCGGGAAAAGGTTGGTAGACTGAAGAAGAGAAGAGTTTAAAATTTTAACCATATGATGAGTTGGTAATTAATATTGATTCTATAAATAATTATGTTTTTTAAAATATTTTAGCAACTTAATGTGTTATTAATAGCAAAATACTCTGTGCCAGCGCCCTTCTTCCCGATAAAATCCCTTTTCAAATATATTTGAAAAACGGAAATCCGCCCTAAATAATTAGCTATATATCAACGTTAGTCAACTAATAATACCATGAGCAAACCAAAGAATAAACGTCAAAAAAAGCCTGTTAATACTTTTTCAGATAAAGAATTGAATATTATTTCTTTTTTTGGAGTTTTTATAAGTGGTATAGCTTATTTCGTTTATAATTGGCAAGGGTTAATTGTAGGTGCTCTTGCAGGCATTGTGATGGGCGTTTTTTTCATCAGGTGGTACCGGAAGAGAAGTCAAGAAAAGAACCAGAATGAGCTCAAAACTTAGATTTATTATAATAACGAAGTCAAAGGAAAAAAGGAAATTCAAAACTTAAATAGTGCATTACAGATGACCAAATAACAATGAGCCTGAGTGCAGCTCTGACCTGTGTATGGATTTTGCCTGAAGCGAGGTTTGCCAAGTGGTATATAACACATCTATAACACATCTACCTTCAAGTGTTAATAATTATATTTAACTGTTATAATATATCTTACGGTTATAAAACTCTACTTTATCCTAAGTTGATATAATAATTTAGTTTTCAATAAAACCTTTCATTTTATGGTCTCTATCTGTTTTTAAAAACTTTCCTAAGATTTTAACTAGTTAAAAGCCTTTATCAAACTTTGTATTATCAAAATTTGGATATACACCAACTTTTAGTATGTATATTTGTGGTTTACCCAAAAATTATATATTTATCTCCGAGGAATATCTGCATTGAAAATATTAATTATCTGAGTTTCCCAAGAAAAGAGCTTTAAAACGGGATACTCTGAGAATGTGAGCAAAAATCCATATCCACTCTAAAAATCAATTAGCAACGTTTAAAAATATCTTAAGAGTTCCCATGAGCAAATCACAGGCATCCGGCCATATCCCTGACTTTAATCTCATCACTTATTATAGTGAAAACTGTCACTCGATCCTCTGCAGGATTAGCCCCTGGGCAAAGCTAATAGTGTTTATTGCAATTATTGTAATCTTGACCATTGTTCAAAGTGTTGGGCTGCTTGTGGCGTTATATACGCTTATAATTATGTTATACTGGCAATCTAACCTGCCCTTAAGAAAATTATTCAACTGGTATCTTTTGCCTATTTTTTTCGTTTTATCTCTGGTAATTATATTGATATGGAGTGAGCCCGGAGTACCGCTATTTTCTCTAAGATTGACCTGGTTATCTTTGACCTTGACGGATAATGGATTATTATTGCTAGTAAGACTTCTGTTAAAGGCTTTGATATCCATAACTTCCTCCCTTCTGCTACTCATGACTACCAAGTATTCTCATCTTTCAGCCATGATTTATAGAATCTTTCCGTCGCCCGTAGATCAGATATTTCTGATGTCCTACAGGTTCCTCTTTATCATATTAGACATGGTCGATTCCATGATAACGGCTTTTAAATCGAGAGGGGGAGGAATTATCAGAAGTATGAGCAGGCAAAGCCAGACCTTCGCGGAGATCTTTGCACTGGTTTTTATCAGGTCTTATGATCGGGCAGAAAGGGTGAGCAAAGCCATGGAGTCCAGAGGGTACGATGGAAAATATGCTACAGCAACAGAAATTCAACAGATGAGGCCTGTGGAATACATTATTGTGCTGGTTTTTGTCTTCACAGTAGCTTGTCTACTATTATTTCACGGTTCACCAATTTAGAGGTGAGTTTACAACTTATGGACGGAAAATATATTGAGTCAGCTCCTGATCACGACTGCCCTTGTCCGCATGAGCTGATACACATAGATTGTGCAAGCCATGTCTATCCTGACGGCAGCATTGGAATCCATGATCTGTGTTTCAGAGTTCAAGAGAATGAGATAGTTGCCATATGTGGAGCTAATGGTTCAGGCAAATCAACTCTACTGGAACATTTGAATGGTTTGCTGATACCCTCAAAAGGTAATATTAATGTGATGGGTCGACGGATTGATGCCAGAACAAAGAAGGGCCTATGGAAGAAAGTGGGTATAGTATTCCAGAATTCGGATGATCAGCTTTTTGCGCCTACGGTTCTGGATGATGTTATGTTCGGGCCCTTAAATTTGGGCATGAACAAGGGGGAGGCTTGGGTTGCAGCAATGAATGCCTTGAAGGCTGTAAAAGCTGAGAAGCTTATAAACAAAATTCCTAATTACCTCAGTGGGGGGCAGAAAAGGCTGGTTTCTATAGCAGGCATCCTTGCCATGAAGCCAAAAATTATTGCTCTGGATGAGCCCACTTCGGATCTGGACCCAAGTCATGCTGAAATTATTGAGAACTTGATCTACGAATTAAAAAAGGAACACGGTATCAGTATTGTTATAGCTACGCACGATCTTGATCTTGCTGCACGTATAGCAGATAGGATCTGCATAGTAAAGAATGGGTCCGTAATAGCTGAAGGCAGACCTTCGGAGATCTTTTACAATTCTTGTTTACTTGAGGATGCAGGACTGAAACGCCCTCAGATCGTACGGATATACGAAAGTCTTTGTAAACACAGAGATGAAGGGAAGGAAAATAGGCCTGTAACTATAGAAGAGCTTGTAGAATATCTAACAAGTTAACAGAAGTAAAGCTGAGAAAAGGCCTTCTCATTTAGAATCTCATTATCATGTATCCATTTGCTGATGATTTTTCTCGGTTTTGAAATTTGGTATGATACCAAATTTTTTGGTATAATACCAAATATTAAATATATTGAAACAACATGAAAAATCAGCGAAATTGTCTGAAATATCGTATGTATAATAAAAAAATAAACTGGTAGGAAATTAATCATGGCTCATATACATCTGGAAGATGGGGCTTTCACCTTACAATGGAGCTCTGTATGGTGGTTGATCTCTATTATTTTTATCTGCTTATGCGTGTACTGGATGAAAAAAGTAAAGCTAACTGATAGCAGTAAAATATTGACTCTAGCTGGAATGTGTACTGCTGCTGCATTTGCAATCTTTCAAGTGAATATTCCTCTGTTCGGAGGCGTCCACATGAACCTCACACCTCTTATAGGTATCCTCGTAGGCCCGGCAGTCGGAGGAATAATTGTGTTCATAGTGAACATATTATCCGCTGCAATAGGACATGGCGGGTGGGGAATGATTGGCGCAAATACCCTGGTCAATTTGACTGAAGTTTCAATTGCCTATGCCACATATTACTGGCTCGGCAAAGCCAAGTTGAGCTCATTCTCAAGAGCCGGCATTGCTACCGTAGCAGGACTTTTTTTGGGAAATATAACTATGATAATTATAATATTGATCTCGGGTGTTCAAGGAGTAACCCAGAGCAGCACAGATATTCTCTATGGGCTCACTTTACTGGCCGGAATCAACATGGGAGTTGCTGCAATAGAGGCTGTACTAACAGGTTATGCAGTGGCATATATACAAAAAGTCAGGCCGGATATGCTTCAAGAGACTGGGCCTTTTGTTCGGGAGGCTGAACCACATGTATGAAATAGACAGAAGGAAAAGTAGTCTACTGTTTGGAGTCTTGATTTTATTTGTTGTAGGGTTAAGCCTGGCTGCATACTTCATTTCGGGTAATATGGGTATTGAAGAAAGGTTTAACAGTGCTTTAGGAATTGAAGGACATGAAGAGGAAGGCGAACCATCAGGGATATTCGGATTTAATATTGAAGGCAATCAACTATATTACTTAATTATTCTCTCAATACTGGTAATATCGTGTTTGCTTATTTACTTGAAGAATAAGAGCAAATTTTAAAGAGTGCAATTTAATCGTGAGTAAACTCTAATTTTCATTTTTTAGAAGATAAGCTTTTCAAGCCTCAAACCAATAAAATTAGGTGAAAATTCATAAAAACGAGAGTATCGGGAGTAGTAGATTTAGGGGGAAAAGAAGTGCCATTAGTTGATATCAAACTTATTGAAGGCGTATTTTCCGAAGATGAGAAAAAGAAGCTTATAAAAGATGTTACTGATGTTTTTGTCTCATATATGGGAGAAAACCTTCGAAGCTATATATTGGTAGTCGTTCAGGAAGTAAAGAGCGGAAGCTGGGGAGTAGGCGGACAAGCTATTGGTTTGGATGAAGTAAAGGCTATGGAAGCGGGTTCTAAACAGAAAACCGAGAAGTAAAAGGATTTTTTGAAAAATGAACTTATTTTGAGGGCTTATACAAGTCCTCTCCTTCTTTCACTTCGATATTCTTCAAAAAGACTCTGAAGTTCGTCTTCTTTGGCTTTTCGGTGTTTAATCTCAGCTTCTTTTTCCCACGCAGCAATTGAGGTTTTAAGGATTTCCGGATCTGCCATTGCAAAGTCTTCCGCTCTTTCAAGAGGAATATTTCGTAAGATCGGAACATTCCCTTTAAAGAAGGTTTCAGAGGCTGCATGTGAAATGTCTTCCGGGATGAGTATGGCACGAATTTTGGCTTCTATAAGTATCTGGGCTGTTGAAGCTCCGCCTCCGCTTGGATTTTCCAGAAAAACTACGTCCCCTTCCTTAAGCCCGTATTTTTCCTGCGTTTCAGCAATGGATTCTTTTGTAAAAGCCGCAATCACCTTAACAGGAGTACCTTCACCGCGTATTTCCATTTTTCGGATTCTGCGCATCTTGTTGTTTCGGCGCCGTAATTCTTTTAAAGTTTTATTTCTATGGATGAGTTCTTTTTTGAGGTTTTCTATGGTTTCATCCCTTATATGTAACTCTTTTGATTTACGTACTTCAATAAAAGCCTCTTTCCTGAAATTATTCAACTTTGATTCTAGTTTGGAAATTTTCCGGTCCCTAGCATGTAGTTCTCCCTTTAAATCCTCAAGGTATTCCTGCAGGTTCTGTATCTGTTCTCCTTGACGCTGGATAATTTCCCTTGTTTTTTTCAGAGGTTCGTCGATTGCCTTCTCTTCAGGCTTCTCGGAACTTTCCTTAGTCTTTGTTTTTTCGGAGACTTCCGTAGCCTTTATTTTTTCTATTGCAGCTTCGATCGAATCTCCCCGGATCACATGAAACTTTAGCAGCTCAAGATCAGCGTCAATTGGAGCTTTCTTCTCAATCCGGGTGAAGATGTTTTTGTAACTCCTGTAAGTAAGAAGAGCTGCAGTCAATGCATCTCTTTCATGGTCATTCGAATAACCGAAAGTCTTTCCAAGAGCAATTTTTTCCTCGGAGGAAATTTCAATCCCCGGACTTGCAGGGACTGCATTGAAGCTCCTTCTGATTTTTTCAACCGAGCCAGGCATGGGTCTAACGTCACTGGCTACTACTGCGGGTTTTCCGTATTCGGCAATAAGCTTGACAACTTCATCAGGAGTAATACCCCGGAAACTCTTTAAGTAAAGAAGTTCTCCATCCAGTGAAAGAATAGATATACCGACAGTTGTCCCCGGATCTATTCCTACAATTGTAAATTTACGTCTCGCTTGTTTCGGTTTAAGGGGAATGTAGCGTATTTTATCGCGTTCTACACTCCTTACAATTACCTGGGCATCGCTACTTGCTACTGAATGTATTGGTATCTCTCCGCGTTTTGCATAAACAGTAAATTCAGACCTGACATAACCTCCGAATCCTTTTACATTTACGGCTTCGAACCTGACACCTTTTTCACGTGAGAGGTCTTTCAGGATATTTTCAATTTCCCGGCTCCGTTGCAGCACTGCGCCATGTACCTTCCTGCGGTACCGGTTCTGGCTCCAGCCTCCCCTACCGAGAGAACGCGCCCTACTGACCTTGATTTTTGTAATATCTTCAAAGAGAGAAACCTCATGTCCTACTCCCAGGCTTGCAAGGCGAGCACATGCCTCTGCTTCATCATTTGGGTTTTCGGTGTTAAAAGAAAACCCGTGCTTTCTTGCAATCCGGACAAGAGGTTCAGGTTGCAGACCACCTGTTACCTGAACAAGTTTTACGCCCTCAGGCAAGCGTTCCATTAGAGAAAGAAGTTCGCTCCTGTCTGCAGCAAGCTCGAAAATGTTATCAACGGCTATTATCTCCGGTCTTTCCTTCTGGATCATATTAAATATCTTCTGTCGCCGGAGCATATTTTGGTGAGACACTTCTCCATCTTTAAGGATGGCAAGGGCATACCTTGGGAGCTCCCTTGCCCGGGGAGACCCCCTGGCGATATCTATCCCATAAATAAGCATGTTTTGCATTAGCATCTATATTTTATTTTTTATAGAATATATATTTATCTGCCACCTTTTTTTCTATTAATCGAATTTTTAGTAAAATATAAAATATTATACGAAGATATGAAGAAAGCAGAACTAGATTTGCTTTTACACTGATTAATTTTGACTAAATAATAATTTTTTTCTGAAATAAACGTAAAAATGAGATTCTCACTTAAAATTTTAGATACTGAAGGGGAGTTAAAGTCGTGCATAAAATTCATCAAACGAATACAATAGTAGTATTTGTGTATAATCAAAGATAATAACTGTATATATATTTAAATAAACTTAAATAGTTGCATGTAGATTATACATTGAAAAACTTTTCACAATTGCTCTGAAATTAAGTTATAAACCCTAAATATAATAGAGAGAGGTTAAAAACGATTTTGAAGACGGTTTAGATATTGTAAAAATGTTTAAATTGTGTTTCACGTTAGTGATCTCAAAAGTATGTATATCAAAAACGACAGATTATACAGCTCCAAATTATCCAACCATGATTATCTGAACGGAGCAATCACCGAGAAGTTTATTCAGCATTGAATTGTGATAAGACCCTAAAAGGAGCAATATAATGGCAACAATCGATATTTTAGTATCTATTGATACGGAAACCATACTAAATACGTATGGTCATAGCCTGGATCCGCAAAATCCTGTACTTGTACCAAACAATCCGAATCTAATATATATGATTGTGAAAAATGATAGTGCAGTGTCCGGGCAGGCAGCAGCTGAATTGAATATAAGAGCAGAAACAATGGACACTATTCGATGGCGTGCAACGTCATTGTCGCTTAACTCCGACAGTGAAGTAATCCTCATCAGTTATTCTGGTGCCCCTGCACTCATTAGTCAGCCTCAGCCATTAATAGCTACTGTGAATTGTCCACTACCTAATCCTAATGATCCAAATAACCCGACAACTCAAACCATAAAATCGTATTTTTTCAATTCAACAGTACTAGATCCTGGTGTTGTTACATATCACTTCGTGTTTTTAATCATAGATAGGCATGGTACTAAAAAGGGATATTATCACTGGGATCCATTTATAACCATAACTGCCTGAGAAATCATTGATAGGACTTATGCACTTAGACGACAAAGCCCATACAATTGACTGCATCATCTAAACTTATATTAGAACGTTAAATGTTTAAGGTTTGATTTGTCGTTCCAATATATAGCAAAATATAATTAAAATAATTAAAATGATCACATAATTTTATATTATGTTGATCTCAATATTTTTTTGACAAATTATCAAAATATTAAATAGTTGGATTGATAAAGACTAAAATTGTATCTAAATTAAAAAAGTCCTTCTGTATGCATAAACAAAAAAGCAGTTAAAATTAGTCTAATACGTAAAATAAATGTTGAAAAATAATATCGTAGAAGATAATGAGAAGTCTCACGTTTCAACAATTATAAGAGCCGAAAGGGGCAATAAAATGAGCAGTTATAAAAACATAATTGATGCTTTAATTGTAATTGATACGGAAACCATACTAGAAAAGTACGGTATTAGCCTTGATCCTGATAATCCTGTACCTGTACCAAATGATCCGGTCCTGATATATCTGGTTATGAAAAGAGCCAACTCAATAACCGGGCAGGCAGGAAATGAATTGACGATGTCTACTGAGGCAACAAAACCAATGGACACTGTTAGTTTTATCCGATGGAGTATAACGTCATTGTTTCTGAACTCTGACAGCGTGGTAATTCCCTACAAATTTATTATTACTCCTTTTAGTCAAAAAGTTATTAGTAATCATCCTGAGCTACATTTAGTTAATGTTAGTGATCCGCTGCCTAATCCGAACGAACCATATAACCCGACACAACAACCTATAAAAAAGTATTTCTATAGCTCAAGAGTACTTAAACCCGGTAAAGTAACATTTAACCTTTGTTTTTTAGTTGTAGACCGGCATGGTATTAAAAAGGGATATTTTCTGTGGAATCCTATTTTAACCTTTTAACCCGACATCTATAGGGAGTAAGTAAATTTATATCCAAATTATGGGATGAAATAGAAAAATCCTTCGATTCAAAACCCTACTCCTCAAAATCTTCTTCCGAATAGTTTTCTTTAAAATTATCCCCTTCAAAATCATCCTCTTGAAGTTTCTCTCCTTCAAACTCCCCTTTAATTACCACATTCTTTCGTTTCTGCCTGTCGTACCTACCTTTCCAGCTTCAGCGCTCTCTTCTGCCCCATATTTAATCTCATCAACAGTCTTAATAAGGTTCCTTTCAATTCCGTATTTTCGGTAAAAATGAGTTAAAGTATTCGAGATATCCCTTTCAAGAATCTCATCAGCCTGAGGATGGTCCGGAGTAATATATTGAGGCCAATCAATGAGCTGGATCCCGTCTTCTGAGACGAATATGTTGTACTCACTTAGATCGGCATGAATTACCCCCAAAGAATAGGCAATCTTCGCCTGCTCTAGAATCTGATCCAGATACCATTCGGGCTCAATGAGTTTTGTTTTTGAAAGAAGGCTGCCTTTTGCAAGCGCCATGACTATTGCATGCCTGTTCTGGTCAAAGGGTTTCGGGATTGAGACCTTCGGATACAGCCTGGTCATAACCTCGTATTCCCGCTCAGCAGCAAGACGGGCAGCATAGATCCAGGAAAAATGTTCTCTTTCCCCGATGTGCTCACGCATTCTCCTTACTTGCTTGAAGCTTGTTCTCCCTTCTCTATGAAATTTGATTATAACCGGAATGGGCTCTCCAATTGAAAGTTCCGGCTGGCGGATTGCCTCGAAAATAACCGATTCCTTTCCTACTCCGATTTCATCTCCAATTGCACTGATAGTTTTTCTCTTTACAAAAGTGTTGAGGGCAAGAGCATCGTATCCCTCGAAGTAAATCTGGAAACCTTCATACGGCTGCGTATTCCGAACCACAAGTTTATCCCGCACAAGTTTCTTAAGCCTGTATTCAAGCTTATCAGAGGGTAACCTTGTATATTTATTCAGTTCTTCAAGAGGCACCCATTCAAAATGCCTCATGCCAGTTTCAATACCAGTGAGGATCCTGAACTCCTTTGAGTCCAGACTCTTAAAAGCCCTTAGCACCTCATCGATCATCTTATTATAAGATATAACCCTGGTATTTAAATAATGGCTTGAAAAAAATTAAACCTTTAAATTATTATGAAATTCATGACAAAACTGTAATTAGCATTATGTCCATTTAACTTCAAAATAATCTTCTACTATTTTACAAAAGTTCCCATAATTCTGATATAGTAATTTTGCTAAAAATTCCTGAAACTCTTCTTGTGTCCAACCTGCATCTAATGCTGCTTCACGACATTTTTGAAGTGAATCAAAATCACCTTCACCTCTTATTAGCTCCACTTTTGGTTTTACCTCATCCATTTTTGCCACCTTCCACTATGTCAATATAATTTTAGTTTCCTTTATTTTTTCGGGATTCTGCCAGGCATCTTTTCTTATTTTTATATATTTCGCAACTTTTCCATTCATTATGTGTATTACATTTGTGCACTTGTGGGCAATATAATGTACATTGTTTATTACGAGCGCATCTGGAATAAGGACATTTGTTATATAATTCCATTATTTTTAGAATTTTTATTTTCATATTTTGAAATCCACGAGAAGCTTATAAAATTTGCTAATTTGGTTTGTGAAATCCGCAAAGTAAAAGTCTACTTTCATTGAGTTCTATCAAGTAAAAAGAGTTGTCGATTCTGAGTCTTCAAGATTCTTGTTCTCAAATTATAATACTGTAAAACTGGCCGTAAAAAGAACTAAGTTCAGTAATTAGTAGGAATTTAATTATAATTTAAAATATTAATTATAAGCAACTTATAATTTAAAATATTAATTATAAGAAACTTTATTAAATGGGGGAGATTATGAGAAAGTTATTGCTAATTCTACTAGTATTGTTCGGTGTATTCTTAGCAATAGGATGCACTGGTCAACAGGGAGGAAATGTAACTGGGGGCCCAGGAACACCGGTTCAAGCTGTTACTGAAGTTACAGTAGTAACTGGAGCCCAAGCTGTAACTCCGGTGCAACAAGTAGTTGTTGAAACTGCAGTAATAGAGGAAACTCCTGTCACTGCAGTTACACCAGCTGTAGGGGTAACTGAAGCTGGAATAAGAAGCACGACTATAACAGGCAATAATACTTCTGCAACCAGAACCGTTGTAGCAGGCAACAACACTACTGTAACAAGGACTTCAGTACAAAGAGTTACTCCAGGTACCTGAAAATAAATGAGTTAGCAGATATTCAAAGGGCAGAGTATTCGGTAATTAAATATAAATTATCGGATGAGACTATAACTCTGCCCATAAATAATATTTTCACATAAGTAACAGTAATAGAATGAAATAGTTCAATTCATCCTTCTATGAAAATAACTGTACAGTTATGGAAAAAAATAAAAGTTTGATAAAAGCAAATAATTCGCAATCGAGGTACTTCTTAATCCAGGCCCATTTTGTAGACTATTAAGGAGGGGATACTAACAAACACTATAGTAATAATAAGACATAGTGTGTATGTTTCAAAATCGAATTTAAAGGGTATTAGTGGGTTGTTTTGTATAAAATAATGTGCAATCATGTATAGCACAAAAGATGCGCTTACTAACATTGCTACAATTATCAAAGAAGAAAATGACTTATTCTCGGGCCTTTCTGCAAGATCCATAAATTCTCCGTTTTATTATCATTACCTTAACATATAAATAATTACTTGAAAGTTGAAGTGTAGTCTCAATATAAATTCGATTTTCAAAATCTCAAGATGAATATTATTTAGTTCTTTTTAAGAATGATTTATTCTATCTATTTTATATATTTCCAAATTGTATGATTAAAAAATAAATCTATAATATCGCTTTATTTTTGGAGTGAAAGCATGTCAAATGTTCGAAACAGAATAATCACCCTAATGATTTATTTGATTCTTGCAATAATGCTAGTGACTGTATGTGCTGCCTCTAATGAAGCAGGTTGTGTAACTGAAATAACTGAAAATTATAATGGAAAGATTATCCAAATTACAAGAGGAGAAAGCTTTTGTCTGAAGCTGAAGGAAAATCCAAGTACAGGCTATTCCTGGCAACTAAGCTTAAGCAAAGGACTTAGCCTGGTAAACTCAAATTACAATTCTCCATTGCCTTTAAATAATGCTCCAGGACTTATAGTAGGTGCATCCGGAAACCATTCATGGAAAATAAAAGCATTAGCTAAAGGCGATCAGCAAATTAAAGGAATATACAGGAGATCTTGGGAAAAACAAACTGGT
>JAUPKV010000665.1 GCA_030837265.1 Methanobacteriota archaeon | reverse complement strand
GAGTTACCAGTGTTTGAGTTACCAGTGTTTGAGTTACCAGTGTTAGAAGATCCGGTATTGGTCGTATCTGATGTCACTTGGTCTGAGCTAACTGGATATACGGAAATTTGTGTTATCTTATTAGTGTCTCCAATAAGGTCAGTGGGCGAAATGCCAAGACTGTTTAAATCTATAGAATTTGAATTACTATATGCATCAGCCAATTTGGCCAGGTAAGAGGCTGTGATTTTACCGTCTTTCTGGTCTGATTCAGAAATATATGCCACTACAATATGTTTAAGATCAATTTCAATTTCAACACTTGCAATATCAATGATTGCTATGTAAGACATATTCGGATCTTTTGGTGTAAAGTTTTTAATCAAATCCGATATTGAAGTGTTATCTGCACTTGTATCATCTGTACTTGTATCATCTGTACTTGTATCATCTGTACTTGTATCATCTGTACTTGTATCATCTGTACTTGTATCATCTATACTTGTATTTGATGTATTTGATAAAGTTGATATTAAATCTGCTGCCGAGTCTGAAAGTGTGGTACTATTTGTTGGATCGAATGCCGCACTACCTGACCCTACAGTTAATGATACAGTAAAAAAAAGCAGTATCATAACTCTCAGTGAACTAAGCAGTTGTTTCCCCATGTACTCCCCCCAATTCTATTCCCATTGAATTATTAGGTGCAATTAATAATTTTTTCACTATTTCCATGGGAATAACTTTGAATTGTACATAAGGTTATTAGCAATAGCTATATATAACAAAAGAAGAAGCGCATTTTAGAAAACACGTTAAGGGATTGTACTACTAAACTAAGAGAGGAAAGAAATAGACATTGGTAGACATGAGAAGTTCAATTACTTTTGATTTTAGTCTTTATTGTACTCTTCAACCTCGTGGTAACGGATCAACATTTGCTTTTTATGGTAACAAAAAATTTCTTTACTTAGTTTCACAATAAAGATTAAAAAATTTGCGCTAAGATCCGTGCTTTGATTTCTTTAACCTTAGAGGTTCCACTGTTAAGGTAATTTTTATTATTGACAGAAGTTTTTACATCATATAAATGATGAAAATTGATAAAAGGATGAAAAAATGAAAAAAGAAGTCTATATTCATGTGTGTGATGGGATTGCTGACTGGGAAATGGCACTGACAGCTGCCATGATCTCTAAAAGCAGGAGTGCCTTCCCAAAAAACAAGACTTATAATGTTGTCTCCTTCAGCCTGGATAAACAAACGATAAAAACAATGGGAGAAATAAATATTCTTCCGGACATTTGCATTAATGACATTGACATCTCGAAAGCAGCTATGGTTATTCTTCCAGGCGCAAGTGTATATTTGAATTCTGATCTTCCAGAGCTTGTTTTTCTTATCGACGCCTGTGCAAAGAATAGGATTCCGGTTGCAACTATTTGTAATTCGACTGTTCTTCTTGCGAGAAACGGATTCCTCGATACTGTACAGCATACAAGCAACGGCCCCAGGTGGCTGAAAAAAATGGCACCCAACTATCGAGGAGAGAATAATTATGTGCATAAGCCAAGTGTTTACGATGGCGGATTCATCACAGCAAGTCTTTTTGGACAAGTAGAATTTACATACAATATCCTTAAAACTTTGGAAGTTTTCACGCCGGAATTTCTTGAGCTCTGGCTAAGGGCTTTCAAGAATGGTTATGTGAATCTTGATACTTTCTTAGGCCTTTAAGGTGAGTGAAAATAAGTGGCAATTAGAAGTGAGATGGAATGTTCGAAAATAATGTGCGATTGGAAGGATTATGAGTTGGACTATTTCATGAATATACAACCTGTTGAAGCAACCGTGAAATCAAAGGATGGGACTCCGATTTACTTCATTCGACTGGGGACAGGCCCGTCTTTAGTAATTGTCTATGCGAGTATTACTGCAGGCAATGCCAATCTCCCGGAGCAAGGGCACGCTGCACACTTAATGGCACCTCAGATGCTTGACGATGTCGTAACCAGTTTTATAACGACGACTGCTGACTATGAGTGATGAACAATAATAGGCCCATTGTCGCGTTGCATACACTGCTGAGGTAAAAATATGGATGAAAAATTTACTGCTTTTTGCGGATTGTGCTGTATGGATTGCATCCCTTCCAACTATGGTTTCTTTCGACTTGTTAATAATCTTGGAGAGATACTCTCAGAACTTCAGTTTGACGAATATGCCATCTTAAAAGCCGAGAAGAACCCTGTCTTCGAAGAGTATCCGACGTTTATCAAAGTGCTTAATGAGATTGAATTATTGAAATGTTCCGGGACTTGCAGGGAAGGCGGAGGAAAACCTGAATGTGAAATCAGGAATTGTGTATTTGGAAAAGGGTATTCCGGCTGCTGGGAATGCAGAGATCGCCATACCTGTACAAAACTCGATTCGTTGAGGGTCATCCACTTGAACCTGGACTACCATCTGGACTTGATAGGCAAATACGGCCCAAAAAACTGGTTTTTGAAACGTAAAGCCCACTATAGGTGGCAAAAGGAGAATTCCGAATAAACTACTAAGAGCTATTCGAAAAGCCAAAGTGATATGCTGTAACAGCTATAGGACTTACGCACTTATGATTAGAAATCAAGTACAGCTAACCTCTAATTTATATCTGAATTTTTTCCCCATAAATTAAATGGGATTGAGGTTTGAAGACTATTCTTTTTCGGAAAGACATTTTTTTCTTCTGAATTTTGGTGATCTCTTTTAGGTCCAGGTCCTTCACGTTTTCAAACCCTGCTTTCCTAAAGTATTCAAATGTTTTTTTCGGCGGAACTCCATTTGGGTTTGAGAGTTTATTTTTGATTTCGTTTGGGTACTGTCTTCTTCTGGGACACTTTCTTTCAACAAGCAAAGCTAAGAAATCACTAATAAATTGCCTTGTCTTTCTTTCAATCAAACCGCCATTATAGAGCCCATCTATGACAATAAGCACTCCTCCTTTCTTAAGCACTTCCTTCCAGTTATGGATTGCAGTATCAGGATGTGGAAGAGTCCAGAGTAAATGACGGGTTACAACAACATCAAAAGTTCCTGCTTCAAAAGGAGGATCTTCAGCATCTCCTTCTTTGAAAATGCTGTCATACATTTTCTTGGATGCTTTTTCTCTTGCTTTTGCAAGCATTTTCTCAGAGAGGTCAAGCCCAGTGACATGATGACCCAGTTCTGCAAATAAGAGCCCGATTTCACCTGTCCCGCAGCCTACATCAAGTACTTACAGCCTACCTAAGGGAAGCAGACTTTTAAATAGGGTTTTCCATGCTTCCCTTTCTATTTCACTTTGGTCTC
>JAUPKV010000664.1 GCA_030837265.1 Methanobacteriota archaeon | reverse complement strand
CTGGCATTTTTTAAATTGAAGAAAGGGCTGAGTGCGAATGAAAAAGTATTATCGTGGCATCTCCTGGAGGACTTTTTGGGATGGATAGTCCTGCTCACCGGTTCAATAATCATAAGGTTCTGGAACAAACCCATTATTGATCCTATAATGACGATCGGATTCACTATTTTTGTACTATGGGGGGTTTCTAAAAATGCAAAGGAAATACTAAACCTTCTTCTAGAAGGCGTTCCGGAGAATATCAACATTGATGAGATTAAGAAAACTATCTTATCAGTCGAAGGGGTGACTATGGTTCATGATATTCATGTATGGTCCCTTGAAGGGGAAACGGACATTTTAACAGCTCATATAATTGTCGAAGACAAATATCTACAAGAACCGGATAAAATAAAGGAAACTATCAAAAGCAAATTAGAGAAACAACATATTGGCCATTCAACACTTGAACTGGAAAGCGAAGGATTTTGTTCTCAAACCGAGTGTATTTTTGAATCGAATAAGTAAGGCACAAATAATACTTTTAATAATACTTTTGGGACAAACTTTCAATGGTCGGACTTTTGAAGCGGGAAGTTATGATGGATAGTTTATAAAGTAACAAGTACTTGAAGAATAGACTATAGTGGCGAATCAAAGTACAAAGTATCAAACAAACACTTCAGGGCAAATAGAGATTAATCATGCCTTTATAACCGCTGAAAGCGCGGAAAGTCGCGAAAATAAAAATGCCCTGTTCCCTATCTTCCGCGTTTTCCGCGTTTTCCGTGGTTTATATGTTGTTATCGCATTAATTTTTCTTAGATCTAATTAAATTTTGTTTTTGACATAATTCGGAATCGAGGCACCAGGAAGCCAAGCAGGAGAAAACAATGAAAAGAAAAATCGGAATAGGGATATTTATTTTGACAATACTGTTTATTGGAGTAGTATTCGTAGCCGGAGCTTCTCTCAAGAGTAGTCAAGATACACTATCAAAAGGCGAGATTTATGAATTTAATGTTTCAAATTCAGAACGTATGCCGCTACCTGATTTTGGCCCTCTGACATTTAAGGATTTGAAAAACGATCCTGATGTTATAGCAACGAGAGGACAAATGCCAGAGTTTTCTACTCAAACAGAAAGACAAAACTGGCTTGGTAAACTCGATGAGATTAGAATTTTAGCAGACGATGATTTAAGTCCTTATGCGTATCCAAAAGGCCCGGTTTTAGGACATGGATTTGGCGAGAATGGCACTTTTGAAGTTATTCTCTATAAGGGAATGAGTGTTACGGATTCTCAAATTGATGAAATGTATAACGTGATAAATAAAATAGGAAATAAATTGAATATACAGGACGTCCCTGTTGTATTTTTTAAAAGAGATTTTGTCCAGGATGTTATCTTAACCGAAGAGACTGGAGCAGTCGAAGAGAAACTAAATTTATCGTTAAATTTGTCGTCGTCTGAAGAAAAAAATGGAGAACTCAATTATTCAAGTAATGATGATTCAAGAAATGATAACAGTAGTAGCTCAAATGGGAGTAAAACAAGCGAAATTAAAGCCAGTCCAGGTTTTGATTTATTGGGAAGTTTAGCCTGCTTGTATGTAGGATGGAAACTCCGGAAAATGTAATATGGATTTTTGATTTTTTGATAGTTTTATGGACTGTTTTTAATATGATTTGATTTTTAAAGTAAATTATGTAAATATGAAAAAGCGAGGAAAGTGGGGAGATTATTCCCCGGAAAAATAGGGGTAATTAATATTGAGCCCCGGTGAAGCTTAATGCGATAGTTGGCCTTGAAGTTCCAATAGCATTCAAATCATCCTGAGTCACCTTTTGATGAACACAAACGATGAAAGTCTCATATCCTGCAGATTCGGTATCCCCTGCTGTCGGATATACTTGACTGATAACAGGAACCCAACTACTACAAGTGTTTATTGGAACATCAACACCGTTCACTATGACAGTAGCCTGATTTTGGAACGTAAAGCCAGTCGTCGCATCTTTAAGGCCATCACGGGCATTGGTCATCATATCAATATGGAAGCCCGTTGGCGACATAACTTTTATTTTGATCGGCCAATAATTTTCTCCTAATTTTACCTTACCGATACTCATAGGAGTGACTAACATCCAATCGAAACTGGGTGCTAGGGTCCTGCCGCCTAAAATGGCACTTTCAGAGAAGGTGTGCGTCATCACTTTCGGTGCTGGCACAGGATCAGCTGCTGCAACTCCTGCGAGTGCAAGGAGTATCGTTCCAATAATAAAAATACCTGATTTTTTGCCTATCATTTTTATCCCCCTAATATTTTATTTTTAAGATTCATTTCCTTTTTAAAAGGAAACTAAAAACCCTTTCGGGTTGGGAGCACTTTAACATTCAATTAAAAAATTGTTATTACCATAAACCTCGATAACTTACTATACCGAAAGTTTAAACCCCCTTAAAGTGGCTATATAATGTATTAACTTAAAAATTTTTTTAATTAATTCTTTATATAAATAATATAAATATAATTGTATTTATATAGAAATTTTTATCTTTCATGAATTTTCTATTAAGGTTTTACTAAACTCCCGATTGACTTGAGGGACCTATAATTGCATAGTCCATTTTTCACAAAGACTTATATTTTTCCATTTCGGGCACTGAAAAGTCTTCGACTGCTAACTAAAAAGTACTTTTTGTGAAGACGAATGCTATTGATATGATGATTTGTATAATATTCGTAGACGCATACTTCACATAATTATCGAAAAT
>JAUPKV010000663.1 GCA_030837265.1 Methanobacteriota archaeon | reverse complement strand
TGAGGGAAAGCGAAACTAACAGATTGTCCACTTCCGACGAATGTCTGTGATAGTTCTTTTGCTTCAACATTTTCTTGAGGTTCGGGTGAGCCACCGCCGCCACCACTTCCACCGCTGCTGCCGCTGCTGCTGCCGCTGCTGCTGCTGCTGCCGCTGCTACTATCTTCGACTACTGAAGCAGATCCGTAGCTATCTCCACCGCTGTCATCAGTGCCACTGCTGTCACCACTTGTGTCGCTTCCACTGTCTGAACTACTTGCTCCCACATTTATTGTTTTTATCTTTGAGCTTGTTCCGTTTGCATTACTTACTGTAAGATGCACTGTATAGTTCCCTATTTTTGAATAAGTGTGCACTGGACTAAAGTCGCTTGAATTAGTTCCATCTCCAAAGGTCCAATTAAATACTTCTCCGTTTTGCGAGAGGTCTGAGAATTGTACTTCAGTTCCATTAGATGCATCTGCTTCAAAGTCTGCAACAGGATATACTATTACTGCTGCTTCTCCACCTACAATTATATCTTGAGCTGTCGCGTCCCAACCTCTGGAGTTTTTCACTTCTTGGACAACCCTATATTTCCCTGGAGTATTGAATGTAAAACTCGGATTCTTTTCTGTTTTACTATCTGACAGTCCAAAGTACCACAAAACCGAACTTGCATTTTTACTCGAGTCAGTAAATGTTACGGTTAATGGCGCATCTCCAGAATTTGTGGATGCAGAGAAACTAGCAACAGGCAAGCCTGTAGTGTTTTTATTTCCGACAATATAATCTATTTTTTTAAGTGAATCACTTCCACCAGGTCCCGAAACTACCAGCGTGACATTAAAAACACCATAACCTCCCGCTGCTCCGAATCCATGAAGAGTATTTATTCCTGAAGTGTGAGACCAGTGTTTGGTTGCAGGGCAATAATAATCCCAACGAGCATAGTTAATTTCACCTGTAACATTACCCACTAATCGGGTTGAGAAAGGGACAGTCTCTTTTGTAACGTTACTATTAAAATCATTAATTGTAACATTGCCAGTAGCTGAAGCCACTTCTAAAGTTGCTGGCAACATTAATATTGCTAATAAGACAATTGAAGAGAGATATTTTCTCATATTGGATCTCCATTTAATTTTAACTTCGGTGTAAAATGAATGACAAGCATGTAATTCAGCCTCTTTTAAGGCAGCTGTAAGCTATAAACCGACTAAAAACGGTTATTCGAGTCATTATATATGTAGATCTGTAAACTGCCTTCTGGCTGATAGTCCCCAAATCAACTGATTTATATATAAACTTATTTTTCTTATCTAAAAAATTAGATAATCTTATTTTAAAAATTAACTTAATTAAATAGTTTATTTCGTGAAAACACTTCAATAAAGTTCTAACATTGTGTAAGTTCGCTTCTTATTCACCGAATGAATTGTTAAAGATCACAAGCCAAATTTAGTATTAATATAAATGATTAAATAAGTTAACAGGGACAACATGTCTGGCGAAGGAAAAATTTTTTTTAAAAGTAGAAACTTATATTTGATTTAACAGTAGAATAGTATAATTGCATATTTAGTATAATTGAAACGTTACATAATATAAATAATTATATAGTTTAAATTTGGATTAAAATGAAATTTTGTCGTATAACTTCATTAAAATTTTCTAACAAAGGTTATTATGGATCTGGTGAACACTTGCACTGACATTATACAATTTACGCTTTTGTTGTATTTCAAAATATTAATTTTGCTCGCTCTTTGATCCAGGAACCGTAAACAATGGTCTGGAGAGTCTGAGTGATTTAGAAGGAATTATAATGACTTTGAAAACCAGAATTGTAGAATCGCCTCAGGTTCGTTTGATTGACCTTAAATCAAAACCTTTCTTCACAGTAGCTTCAATTGAAGTTGGAAACACTACAACCAAATGTATCCTTACAGCTACCAATATGGAATCCGGCAAGACTCATATTGTGAATAAAGTTGTGCGGATGACCAGGGACGTTTGCTCCCCAAAATCAGGAGAAGTCCCATTCGGTAAAACACTCACCGGTGTGGAGCTAACACAGAGAGCCGTTGCTGAACTGGTGTGTGCTACCCTTACGGAATCAATTGAAAAAGCTAATCTGGACATAAAAACGGATCTGAACTTCGTTGTCAGGTCAACTGGCGTTGTTGCTGGTTTTGATTCTCCGGATGAGGTTGGTGAATTTATCAAAGCTCTGGCTGAAGGATGTCTTAAGGCAGGAGTACCACCTAAAAATATGACGCCACCGATGACACTTTCAAATATATCCAAAAAATTTCAGAAATATAGCAAGCTTGACGAGGTAATTTTTGATGGGGCCGTAGCCGGAGTAATGCCCCCTATAGGTTCCACTGGTGTTGAAATTGTTGCAAATGAAATGGAAGGAGAACTTGCAACAGCGGGTATTAAGGAAGCAGCCAAACTTACAGATATCGATTTCAGGAACCCCTGCATTTCAATTGACTTCGGTACAACCCTTGATGGCAGGGTTACAAGTCCTGACCAGCCGTACGCTAAAACAATCGGAAGCTTTTGTGGTTATGCCGGTGCGATTCCCGATGCAGTGATCCGTGGTTCGGAGAAAGTTGATCCGAAAGTAGGGACCGCACTCGAAGTGTTTCAGGACCTTAAGCCTCCTTCTTTTCTTACGCTTGAAATAAATGCTAATACGATAGAAGAGTTTGCAAGACAAATCAACGACTTCATTATCATAGAAAAGGTCCCCACAGGTAGAACACGTTACGGCAGCGTGCCCGTAAGGCCGGATGCGGCTGCAAAGGTAGGTGTAACACTTCTAGGTTGCGATGTTGGTGAGAACGGCTCCGATATGGACAAGCTATATGCTGTCGGCAAGGAAATCTGTGAGAATCACGGACTTCAGGTTGCTTATGCTGTTATTGATGAGGTGATGGCAGGAGTTGTCTGCAGGCTGATTAAGGTTGCGGATGAAGAAAACCTGGTTTTTAAAGATACGACTATAGGAATTACCGGTAGGGGCGGGATAACTGGTAATAAGCCCAAACTGATCTTGAAGTACCTGGATAAAATGGGTATTGCTCCTAAAATAGATGAAAAGGTAGTCTTTGCAGATGACGGACTTGCAAGAGGTGCAGCAGTCATGGCCCGCTGTATGAACTCTCTTGGTTCGCCTCAGAATCCTCTTGGAGGCAGACACGGCGGAAAATGCATTCTTCCTCAGAGAATAAAACTGCAGGCAAAATAATGGACTCCGGGATCTCAAAATGGACTCAGGGACCTCAGGGATCTCAATGACCTTAGATCTTGTTAGATTAACTTTTTTCTGTTAAAAAGCAATTTATGCGGTCTAAAAAACAAAAGTTTTATATCCGAATTTTACATACATGTTCCCGACAGCACTGTACATATATGGTCATCGATTTTATTGATTAAAGCAGGGGAAATACCAAAACAATCTTGAGTTTTCGAAAGTAATCTTTTCGAAAGTAATCTTTTCGAAAGTAATCTTTTCGAAAGTGTCTTTATAAGATTACCAAATAGCAATGTCCCCTCCAGCCTTATTTTATTTATTCAGGCTTATCAGGTCCATTAAATCAATAATATTACCTAGAATTCGAGATAATAATACTACGGTTTAATACCCGATTTAATACCACAATTCGAGATGAGCTCATTTGACTGACAAAAAACTGCTAATGGGTAATGAAGCCATAGCATTTGCAGCTATAGAAGCCGGGGTGCAGATTGTTACGGGATATCCGGGCACTCCCTCAACCGAAGCCCTGGAGACAATAGCCCGGTATGCTGAAAAGTGCGGAATCTATACCGAATGGTCCAGCAATGAAAAAGTTGCACTTGAAACTGCTGTCGGAGCAGCTTACTCAGGGGCAAAAGCGCTTGTGACGATGAAACAGGTCGGGCTGAATGTTGCATCCGATCCCCTCATGAGCTTGAGCTACATTGGAGTTAAAGGGGCTCTTGTACTGCTTGTTGCCGATGATCCGGGTCCCCATTCTTCCCAGACCGAACAGGACACCAGGGCCTTCGGGCACCTTTTAAATATCCCTGTCCTTGACCCGGCAACTCCTCAGGAAGCCTACGAGCTGACGAAACTGGCTTTTGAAATATCTCATGAATTCGAAATTCCTGTAATTCTCAGGACCACCACAAGAGTCTCTCACAGCTGCGGAGATATTATAATCAATGCCGAAGCGCCGGTTCCGGTTGAAACCACGTTTGAGGGCTTTGTGAAAGACAGGCGATGGACTATTTTTCCCAGGCTTACTGCTGAACGGCATCCCTGGCTTGAAAATGTACAGCTGCAGCTTTCGGAACGTTTTTCAAGCCTTTCCTATAATTCAGTGTCAGGTGAAGGAAGAATTGGGATTGTTGCCTCAGGGGTCGCAGCGCTATACGTAAAAGAGTCAATTGCGAATTTTGAAGACATTTTCAAGCTCTTCAGGGTTATGACAGTTTATCCTTTCCCGGAAAAGACAGCCCTCTCTTTTCTTTCAGAAATTGATAGCCTTATAGTAGTCGAAGAACTGGACCCCTACCTTGAAGAGCAGATGCTTCAGCTTATTGGAAAAGCGAAATTGCCAATTAATGTTTACGGGAAGAAGAACGGTATTTTCCCTATTAGCGGAGAGTATAACGTTGATATCGTTATTAATGGCATCAATAATACTCTTTTGAAAATTGGCGAAACTCCGCGACTTTCCCATGCACTTTCGGCCGTTTCAAGAGATGAACTCCCGCCTCTCCCGATTCGGGCTCCAACCCTCTGTGCAGGCTGCATGCACAGAACTGTTTTTTACGCTTTTAAGCAAGTAGCAAAACAGTTTAAAAAAGAACGGGGAGCTGATACTATTTTCTCCGGGGATATCGGTTGCTATACCCTTGGAAATGCCCACCCGCTAAATATGGTAGACACATGCCTCTGCATGGGTGCTGGGATAAGTATGGCAGGGGGACTCTTTCGCACAAATCCGGGATCAAAACATGTAGCTTTTATTGGGGATTCAACCTTCTTCCATTCAGGCATCCCTGCCGTAATAAATGCGGTTTACAATTGCGCCGATATCACACTGGCAGTTCTGGACAACCGCACAACTGCAATGACAGGGCATCAGCCGCATCCTGGCATAGGCTTAACGGTGCTCGGAAATGTTTCGAAAGCTATTGATATTGCTGAAGTAGTCCGGAGCTGTGGAGTAGAATTTGTAAGAGTAGTGGAGATTGATAAGCTGGAAAATACCCTGGAAAGCTGCATGGAAGCCGCAAAGGAAGCTATGAGTTTTAAAGGCCCTTCGGTTGTCGTCTTTAAAGGAAAATGTGCCGGAATAATAAAATCCGGCATACGTTACGAAATAAACCGTGAGAGCTGTACTGGCTGTAGTTTTTGCATCAAACAGCTTGGCTGTCCGGCTCTTTTCCTTCCTCCCGGGGAGGATAAGGCTCTTATACAGGACAGCTGCAGCGGTTGCGGGCTCTGTGCTCAAATCTGTCCGTCGGGAGCGATCCGGGAGATAAAATGCAGGAGGTAAGGCTGTGAAGTATGACATTTTGATTGCAGGAGTTGGCGGGCAAGGGGTTGTGCTTGCTTCCCGTATACTTGCTTTTGCTGCGGTAAAAGCCGGTTTTCATGTAAGCACTGCTGAAACCATAGGCATGTCCCAGAGAGAAGGTTCAGTAAGCAGTCATATCAGGATAGGAGAAGAGACTTACGGATCTCTTATTCCGGTCGGGCAGGCAGACCTGCTGTTAGGCTTTGAGCCTGCCGAAACCGTAAGAAACCTACCTTTCCTCAAAAAAGGTGGGAAGATATTGGTAAATACTCATGCTATCCCGCCTGCATCCAGGCCTCCAGGAAGTCCGGAATATGATCCGAAGGCTTTGCTCTCTTTCTTGAAGACACATTGCCCTGATATTCAGTGCTTTGATTTTACTAAACTTGCTGAGGAAGCAGGCACATTTCGGGCTACAAATATCGCAATGATCGGAGCGGCTCAAGGATTAGATGTATTGCCTATTTTCGAGAAATCTCTTCAGATAGCTATGGATACAGAAATACCCGAGAAACACAGAGCTGTAAACAGAGCAGTATTCGAAAGCGCAGTGAGATGGGGTTCAAGTATCAAATCCGGCGGAGCTGAATAAACTAAACGAAGTTGAAAGAAATAAATGAGTCTTATTCAAAGGTGAAAAATTATGTATGACGCATCCTCTGAGTCTGAGCTTGACCCTGCTGTCCAGCTCTACAATCCCGATATTTCGGAAGAAGATACTAATGCAAAGCTGAAGGAAATCCTGAAACATGTTGCTGAAAGCAGTCTCTTTTATCAGAAGAAGTTCAGGGAAGCGAATGTGGACATCGAGAAAATAGAGTCTATTTTAGACCTGAACTTTCTTCCTTTTACGTATAAAGAAGAACTCCGGGATGCCTATCCTCTTGGTTTGAAGGCTGTGTCCGAAAACGAAGTAATAAGGATTCATTCCTCGTCCGGAACTACAGGAAAACCTATAATCATCCCTTACACACGTAAAGATGTGGATATCTGGGCTTTGATGATGATGCGCTGCTATATGATGGCAGGACTTTCCTATCAGGACCGGATCCAAATCACTCCCGGGTATGGACTATGGACGGCAGGAATCGGGTTTCAGCTAGGAGCGGAACGTCTGGGAGCAATGTCTATTCCTACAGGTCCGGGCAACACAGAAAAACAGTTAGAAATGCTTATTGACCTGAAATCAACAGCACTTGCCAGTACTTCTTCCTATGCACTTTTGCTTGCTGAAGAAATTCAAAAGCGAGGACTTAAAGACCAGATACATCTCAAGGTAGGAGTGATCGGTTCGGAGCGCTGGAGCGAAAAAATGCGCAGCAGGATCGAGACTGAGCTGGGTATAGAGACTTTTGATATCTACGGACTGACGGAAATCTACGGGCCTGGCATTGCTCTTGATTGTTCTTACCATGAAGGAATGCACTACTGGTCCGATCATCTGCTCTTTGAGATTATAGATCCCATTACAGGCGAGCAGCTGCCGGATGGCACACTCGGGGAGCTTGTAATTACTACTCTTACAAAGGAAGGAGCCCCTCTTATCCGTTACAGAACACGGGATCTGACGCGGATAATCCCCGGCTCCTGCAAATGCGGATGTCCGTTCCCGAGAATCGATAGGATCCTGGGCAGATCGGACGACCGCATAAAATTCAAAGGTGTAAACATCTATCCCGGCCAGATCGAAGATGTTATCCACAAAGTACCGGGGGTAAGTAGTGAGTACCAGATTCTGCTTACCCGGAGTGAAGGCAGGGACAACATGACTTTCAAGGTCGAAATAGAAGAAGCGGAGGACCCTGTGAAAAAAGCGAAAACTGAAAAGGCTCTTGTAAAAGCTTTTAAGGATTTCGTAGGAGTAACAGTCGACGTAATGAGCGTAAAAATAGGAGGACTTCCCCGCAGCGAGAAAAAGACAAAAAGAGTAATTGATCAAAGGGAGCTTTGAAAATAACAGAAATAATTAAATTCTAGCTTTTATAAAATCAATTTCAGATTTATTTCCTTCTGTTGCGGCTAATTTCTCATCTCCTTTTTTCCCTTTATCATTATCACTTTTGAATATTATAGTCCTGTAAGGATACGGGATCTCTATACCTTCTTTATCGAAGCGCTTTTTAATAGCTTCTCTGATTTCACATCCGGAGCCGTATGCGACACTCCTATCCTTAAACCATACCAGCAGGCGGAGATTTACGGCGAATTCTCCCAACTCTGTGACATTAACTTTAACTTCTCCCCTTTCCCTGAAATCGGGATCTACGGCATTTAACACGGGTGAGTCAAGAAATTTCATCTTAAGGATGTCTGATTTGAGTATACTGGGCCTTACTACGCTGTATTTCATTTCATGGGGGGGCATGACGTTGGGATGTTTTCTGGCCTCCTCAATCATGATCCTTCTTGCTTTGTCGATATTGGCATCATAACTTATTCCAACATCTATAGGCCAGATTACTGCAGGATCTTCTATAGTCCAGTTGATAATTGCTTCATTGCTGATGACGGAGTTTGGGATGATAAGGCGTCTGTTGTCCCAGGTTATGAGAACAGTATGCCTGAGGTTAAGGTCAGCAACTTTTCCATATTCGTTCATTATGTTCAACCTATCTCCTACCCTGAAAGGTTGAAACAGGGCAAGAGATATTCCTGCAATTATATTGCTCAGAGTGCTCTGGGCAGCAAAACCGATTACGACACCTGCAATTCCTGCCCCGGTGAAGAGGGCAACTGAGAGGCTGCGCAGATCAGGGATGCTGAATATAGCAATGACGATCCCTAAAAAATAGATCAAAGCGACTACAATATGCCTGAACATCCTAAATGAAGTTACATCCATATGCAGCCGACTGCTTGCTTTTTTAAAATAACTATCCATCAGGCGGTTCACATTTCGTGCTATAAGAGTAGTGCCCACGCCAATAATAATTATGAATAAAATATTACCCAGATTCGCTGAAAACCAGGAAAATGCCTTCTCCAGTCCTGTATCAACAATAGCTATATTTGCTGTAAAAGAAGTTGCGATTTTGGGGGTTTCCATGCTCTGCATCTTCGGCAAGAAGCTTTAAATAAATATTGAGTATAAAAATGTGAAGAAAGTCCTATGGGTAAATAAGGATTAAATCTTTCAGTTACATGCGTTCACTTATTTGGATTTATTATTTACCTTCTGAAGAACGGCAAGGTCCAGAACTTTTTTAAACGTTTCTTCATTAGGACCAGTAATTTCATTTAGTCCAACGTACCTCGCCTGGGATCTGTCCGTGCTGACGGTTCCGTTCTCTTGCATGTAGACATATTTTCCATTTTCAATACCAACTATCACACAGGAATCCGGGATCATTTCTACTCCAAAAAAATCTACAAGTTCAGGACTCTGATCCACATCAATTGCTGCTATCGTAGCATTTCCTGTGTATTCTGCAGCCATCTTTTCAATGATGGGTTTCATTGATTGGCAATGTGGGCACCATTTAGCTCCGATTCTAAGAAAAACCGGGCTTTTTTGAAGGGATGTGTTTATCTGCTCTAGATGGGTTACTTCTAGAACGGCACTTTTCTCCGAAATTCCCTGAGAGCCCATCGCCGCGGAAATAATTGTTTGATTTTCCATTATAAAGGGCATCATCATTGTTTGATTCCCTATCGTAAAGGGCATTATCATTGTTTGATTCCCTATCATAAAGGGCATCGTCATTGTTTGTTTCTCAATCACAAAGGGTATCATTGTTTGATTTTCCAACATAACGGGCATCATCATAAAAGGTATAGTCATTGTTTGATTTCCCGTTGTAACAGGTAACATTATAAAGGGCATCATTATTGTTTGATTTCCCATTATAACAGGGAACATTAAAGTTTGATTTTCCATTATACAGGGCATTATCGTTTGATTTCCGGTTATAGGCTGCATCATAGTTTGGTTACCCATATGTTCTTCCATATGTTGCATCATATGTTCGTCATTGATTTGATTCTCATTATCCCCCTGATTTATATCCTGCCCTTCGATGGGCTCAACCGATGCGACTACAATGATTCCTAAGAATGCAATTAGCATTAATGACTTCATTGCTCCAGATTTAATTATCTTATCCCCCCTAAATACTGAATTTGGTATATATATACGCACTTATAAATATATATCTTAACATAAAGGTCTAATTATAATTAAACATGATATTTTCTTTTGAACCAGAAAGAATAAAACAAACCAATAATCCTCAGAATTTTAGAATAAACTGCCTTCCCATCTTGGAAATATTGTGCAGAGGGTAATTTCTACGAATAGCCCAGAGAATATAGAAGTTAAAGTGGGAAATAGAACACATCTCATTGTTTTTTTCTCCCTTACCTGAACAGGAATGCATAAACATTTCTGGATTCAATATAAGTGACCAAAAAGAGGTTGAAGAAAAATATTAGGAAAGCGAAGAGAAATATCAAAAGCTCTTCAATTTAATTGAAGAGGGAGTAGTGATTTGTGAGTTAGTCTTAGGTCAACTACCCCTGAACTAAAGATTCAGGGGCTTATAATTGAGCCCTTGTTGACCAGATCACCAATAGGAGGAAAGTAATATTGGTAAACGA
>JAUPKV010000066.1 GCA_030837265.1 Methanobacteriota archaeon | reverse complement strand
TTGCAGCCAGGCAAGATGAAGACTGCGAGCGGATTGGCCGGGACATCGCGTTTGATCGGCAGAGATTGGCGAGATTGGAGGCTCCAGCTGATCCTACTCCTTCCCAGAAAGACCGCGGCGAGATCCTGAGGGCCCTACTCGCAGCTCATGGCGGCAAGATGCCAGAGAAGGAAGCCCGTCAGAAGATGAAACTGTCCAAGAGCCAGTTCAGCCAGCTCTTAGCATCTGTAAAGGACTATGTAGAGCTGAAGCCGTACCATCTTGATAAACGCCAGAAGATATTGCTGTTAAAATAGAATGGAGTAAATTAGTTTAGATAAACCATTAACTGATTTCCGGGACCAAATTTAGTTAGCTTCAATAATGCAAAAAGCAGCGAGATTTCGCTGTTTTATGAGTATTATTACTTTGAGATATAGATATATATGAGATAATATTTAGTAAATTCGTTATATGTAGGTTACTGCTACTCATTAGTTAATAGTTTATATTAACCGAAAGCAAAGACCAAGATGGAGTTAATAGGAATTTTCTTTCACATATGATGCAGCGCGAACCTCCGCGGCGCGCATCCACAAGTGGACGCGCCGCTTCGGTTCTTGCGCTTTCGCCCCCTTGTGTTTGCGAAGGAAAATGATATCAAGCGTTTTGAATCAGTGCTAGCATTATATGTCAAGTCTTCAGATGTCTGCTTTTCTTTTATGTTGTTTTATCACGTAAAATTAAAAATTTTTTATTTATTTGATTAAAATGTTTTTAAAATTTATGAGAAAATTAGGTCGATCGGAGGGCAACAGAGCTGCATTGCTATCGATCCCTAGGCCAATAGCAACGGCTTGGTCAGATGCCAACTACGATTCTTTAGAAATGTTATTCGATGGCAATAAATTAATAATTACACCCATGAGGAGTTAATAAAAATGACACAAAAAAGAAAGACTACAACCAGATACCTTGTAGAGCTGCCAAGTGGCCACATCGATAATCATCCCAATTTAGAGTTTGTTATGTCCGATGTCGAGAAGGCCCGAGAACAATTGAGAGATACACAACAAAAGATGAATGGCGCTGCGCATATCAACGACGAGATGACATTGCAGGATGCCAAAGAGCAGCTTGCCGAGACACTTGCACAAAAGACCGTTCCTGAAATCAAGATGAATGTAGCAAAGACGCTAAAAGAAGCCCGCATTGATCTGAAGCGTACCCAAAAGAGGCTAGCGGTGAATCCATGAAGCTGCTCAGTCAATACGCCCGTGATGTCATCCTACGGGCCACCCGACTTAACAGATATGCGAGTGATGTTCACGCAGCGAACGATGACTTGATCCGACCATGGGCTTGCTTGGAAAAAGACCGGGCCGAACTTAAAATCCTCAAACATGATGTTGTATTTGATGATAAGCTCAGACCTAAAATCAATGAGCTAGATGCCAAAATTGCAGCCAACGAAGAAGTCCTAAATCAACTTGAAACGGAATGTTCTGCCCAAGGTATGACCGATAGGTTTTCTGTGTCTGCAATGAGAGAAAAGCTCCGGTTCATAGCAGAGCAGATAGAATTTGAGACAGGCCATTACAATGATTGTATTCGACCTTACCGAGAGGCAGCTGCTAAGCTGGGAGATTCAAGATTGGCAGATAGTAATCCCATTGTGATTGCGGCAAAACAAGAATACGATTCCAGGTGTGACAACCTCCGCAAGGAATATGGCAATGTATCTGATAATATCGAGAGTCTTGAAAATATCTTGCGTTCCCTCAAATGGTGACTTTTTCGAGAGAACCATACTATAATATAGAAATAATTTAGTTAGATAAGTAATAAATAAGTGTGCGGTAACGTTGGCGCGTGCCCGCACTATTGGAGAAATGTAAATGAAAAATAATATTTTTAGTATTTATACTTTTTGGTGGTCTTAAATGGGCCACCGGCTCAGATTCAAGCCTTACTTGTTGGAAAACGTATTTTCTGATGAGGAATGGGATGAGCATTGCATTGAGCTTGAGAGACAAGAGAGAATCAGACGGATGTATGCAGTTTTGCTGGATGAAGTGGTTTATGGGCCGGACGCGGGATGGTAGAGATGATAGTCAGAGATAATATTTTATGGTTAGGTCACCCAAAAGTATAAATACTCCCCATTGATGGCCCATCGATATGACGACAAAGAAAGCCGCCAAGAAGCCCACCCTAATGGATGGGTACGAAAATATTTGTGATGCAGAAGAAACAAGCGATCGCAGCAGACTTGTTGTCTTGTTAAATGAACAGAATCCAAATTTAGAATACATGGAGTTCCTCAAAACATTAGAAGGTATTGAATTTGGGCCGGTTACTTTCGACGGTAATGATGAATTTGGGGCATCATTTCTGAATACCCAACTAAACCACGATAAGTTTGAAGAAGCTGGATATCCTTTGATGATATCAGGCACAATTTCTATATCCGAATTTTTGAAGAGCGTTTATGGTTCAAGTGACTGTAGCCCAACTATGAACCGCATCATCAACCAGCTTCTAACCGAAGTTGAAGACTTGAAAATGTAATTTTACGATACAAAGGGTACGATTCATCCTCATCCGTTAGGATGGGGCCTTTTCTACCCTATAATCAAAGCTTTTTACTTTTAGGAGATTCGATATCGCATACAAGTGGGCTAGGATACCCAAAACGTATAAGTACTCCAACCATTTAGTCCTTTAAGGCACGTAAAATTTTAAATAAATCGTTATATTGATTAAGGAGAATCTTTTATGAGCGAAAATGAAATGTTAGGAGTATTCCTGCCTAAAGAAGATAAGGAAGAAATTAAAGAGATAGCCCGCAAAAACAAACTATCGATAAGTAGTGTAGCCAGAATGCTGATCTGCGATAGCTTGGAGCACCTTGGAGAAAGCGAACTATTAAAATTGATGAAATAAAACAAAATTGACGAAATAAAAATATAAATTTAACCTAACGTGATAAATATGAGTAATGATAACAATAACATAAGTTTTGACCCAATTAATGAGTATATTGGGAAAATTATAATCGTTGAGAATAATAAAAGAAGATTTTCTGCTAGGTTGATTGCCATAAAAGACAATGAGCTTTGGTTCGAAAGTAAAACTAAAGCACGCTGGATGCAATCAAGAAGCGAAATACAATATTTAGGACTTGCCAAACAGGTGGCTTAGATGCCAATTGATGAGAAATTGGTGGAAGCCACGGCTAGAGAAATTATCAAAACTGGCACTTCTTATGATTATATTCTAGATGTCTGGAAAAGCAGACATTTTGGTGCAACCATAGTTGGAAAAGTATTATTAGCAAGTGTTGGGCCCGGCAGCATTAGCAATGCTAAAGGAATCCATGTCCAAATTTGTGGCAAAGCAGGATCCGGAAAAAGTGACTCTGCTATTAAGATGGCTAAGTTAATAGATCCTAAATTTGTTTTTAATAGTGCTGTGACTCCACAGGTACTATTTTATCCAATTGAAGGATTCGTGGATAGTAGTGTCGTCTATATTGATGATATGGTTTGGGGTAGCGATTTAGGAACAAGTGTTAAAAGAATTACTAATGCGTTTCAAGATGGTGCGCCTAGAACTGTCACAACTGATGGCGTTGGTATAAAGCAGATAAGTAAGAAGAGACTTACTTTTTGGGTAACTAGCGTCGATAGTCAAGCTGATGAACAGATACGAGATCGTTTTATATTAGTCGAAAGTGATAGTAGTGCAGCTCACTTAGCAAAGTGCTTGGAGATGTTAAAAGCCAAAGATGCTGGCGAAACAGCTTTAGTGGAAGAATCTGAATTTGAAACTGAGGTTTGCCATTACATAATTCGAGATATAAAAGAATTTTTTGGCGAAGTTATAGTGCCTTTTGCCAAAGATATTGACTTTAAAGGTGATCTGAGAGCATATACAATGTTTGGTGACATGGTAAAGAGCTTTGCTGTGTTTGCGAAAGGTGCCAGACAATTCGATGAGCATGGCAGATTGATGGCAACTGAAGAAGATTTTCAGCGAGCGGTAGAACTTTTTACAGAATTTGG
>JAUPKV010000662.1 GCA_030837265.1 Methanobacteriota archaeon | reverse complement strand
CTATCAGAGAAGTTTTGGAGCTAATAAAGGAAAAATTTGGTGTAGAGTATTCACAGAAACAAATAGGAGTTATACTGCATAATTTTAAAATGTATCACTCTAAACCATATACTCTTGACTACATAAGGCCTGAAAACGCAGAAGAATTTTAAAAAAGTTAGCCGAAGCAATTCCAGCATATATTGGTTCAGATGAGCAATATATAATAGGTTTTCTGGATGAATCTTCACCACAAACAAAAGCAAATACGCAAAGATTGTGGTCATTTAAAAAACCTTCATTGGTCATCGGTTAAGAAATTTTCTTGCCTGAAAGCTATCGATTTTGCACTGGAAGCCAGCCTTAAATTTTGGCCTGTTTACATAAAATCGATACTCTGTTCCATCTCACAAGTTATTAAAATATATGATAAACGTTGTGGAAATTGACGCAATTTGTCACGATTCCTCACTTAACCGAAGACGCATGAAAAAACCTTTAATGATAAAAAATATGGATTACATAAAGGCAAACGCATTTGCGTTTTACTCAATTAATGGGAATAATTGTATTGATTTTAAAGACAGTTCAAAGGCAGAAAGTTTATGTGAGTTTCTGGAAAAAATAGTGGAAGAAAATAAAGGAAAAAGTATAGTAGGACTTACGCAGTTGAACAGAAAAACAGCAACACTAAATGCTCAACTGTCTAAATTACCCAAATTCCGATGATGCTGCTAGTACTTGATTTTGTACTTCAAGTGCGTAAGTCCTATGTTTTTAATCTATAAGTATAATCATTCTTTTTGAATTAATTATAACATCACTATCTAGGACCATGAGTTTTTCTCCATTTCCCTTACTTTTTGTGCTTTAATTCGAAAATTTTCGAAAAATACATAATTTTGATTATTCGTTGGTAGTTTTTGAAACAGTGACGAGTAACTCAATCACCGTGGAAAACAATATCAATCGGATTTTTTCAGAGTAGTGTCAATATTTCTGTAAATTCAAAATCAAATTTCTAGATACTGTAGTACATTTAGTTTGGTGACTTTTTTGAAAGAACAATTTTAAAGAACTTTCGGGACGCTGTCCACCCGAAGTAAGTTCGAAAAACAGAACGGATTTTACAATTCTATTTTTAGCCGAAGAAAATATTTAATATTAGTTACGCTAACTAACCAGTTAGTTTGGCTAATTAAATTTCACAAATATCATTTATGGAGAGCAAAAATGGAAATTTCCAGGCTTCTTGAAAAAATGGATCGCTATTATCAAAAAAGTTTAAAAGAATATGAATTTTCAGATGAATATAGCGATATCACCTCCAATATCTTCCTCTACCTCAGGAAAATTAATTTCTTGGGTAACCCCACAATATCCGAACTGGCAAAGGCAATGGAGGTCAGCAAACCCTCTGCCAGCAACATGGTTTCTAAAATGGCGGAAAAAGGCCTGCTGAAAACACAGGCTTCCCCGAAAGACGGAAGGGTTTGCCTGCTCGAACTCACCGATAAAGGAAAAAAGGTAGTTGAGATTGAAACCTGGGCTGATATGATGTTTTTTGAAAAGATCCGGGAAATTCTGGACGAAGAGGAATTTGAGGTTCTTGAAAGGATCTTTGAGAAAATCGCTGCCGGGCTTGAAGAGGAAAAAGCATGATTGATGAACAGAAAATGGGGTCTGCAAGCCTCGGAAAGCTTTTCCTGAAGTTCACTTTCCCGGCAACCATTGGGATGGTTGTTGCTGGAATCCAGGGGATTATTTCCGGTTTCTTTGTAGGAAATACGGTGGGCAGCCAGGGGCTTGCAGCGACGACCCTTGCATTTCCTGCAATTGTAGCCATGTTTGCAATAGCACATATGATCGGGGTCGGGACTTCAAGTCTTATGGCTCTGGCCCTTGGCAGATCTGATCGGCAGGAAGCCCTCAAGCTCATACATAACGCTTTTCCCTTGCTCCTACTTGCGGGAATCGGGTTTACCGCCTTCGGAATGGCTTTCTCTGGCTCATATCTCCGTCTGTTGGGAGCTTCCGGTCCGGTCTTTGACATGGCAAATACTTACCTCAGAATCATATTTGCAGGTTCGATATTCACGCTCCTGTCCCTTGCTCTCGACCCTCTGACTCGAAACGATGGGAAACCAAGACTTGCCATGATATGTCTGACTGGGGCGATTCTCATAAACATCGGTCTTGACTACCTCTTTGTCATGCGCATGGGAATGGGGGTCACTGGGGCTGCTATATCCATGGTAATTGCTTTCGCTTTTTCCGGAATCCTGTTATCTATCTATTTTTTCAGCAGATGGGCCGGGCTGAGGCTAAACCCCAGGTCCCTCTTCTTGAAGCCGAAAATTATTTTCTGGATCATGAAGGCAGGCCTACCCTCCTTTGCAATGCAGTTTTCGACCTTCTTCCTGCTCTTTGCGAACAATTACATGCTGCTCAAGTACGGTTCGGAACTTGCGGTTACAGGCTACGGAATCATAGGTTACGTTTTCTCGACCTTCTCCTTTATCTATGAAGGAATCGCACTCGGCACCCAGCCAATCATCGGTTTTAATTACGGAGCTCGTTATTACTCCCGGGTTGCTAAAACCCTGCAGATAGCTATTATCTCCTGCCTCGGGACTGGAGTAGTCGGTTTCCTGATCATCTCTATATTTCCGGAACAGATTATCCGTATCTTTAACCACGACAGCTCCGAGCTCCTGGCAATTACCCTTAACGGCATGGGGCTTTTCATGTTTACCCCCCTTGCCCAGGGGACGGTTATGCTGAGTTCCGTGTATTTCCAGTCAATAAACAGGAGCAGTACCGCCCTTTTCATCCTGCTCGGAAAAGTTTTCCTCTTCCTCTCCCCCCTGCTCTTGATTTTACCCTACTTATTTGGCCTTGATGGAGTCTGGCTAGCAACCCCTACGGCGGAATTTCTGATGTTCTTGGTCGTACTGGGCTTACTCTGGAAGGAGTTTAGTTTTCTCAAGAATGGAAAAACTGTAAGTGAAGAAAGCCGCTGCCTTGCTTCTGAGACTGTATTAACTCCCAACGAGTGAATTGGGATTCCATGCCCCTGTGAACCATTGCCGTAAGAACTCCCTGCATACGGAATTCAAGAATTCAGACATCAAGGGGGCAAAAACCACATCCCCCTATTCCGAGGTAACATAACCTTAATTTGACAGAAGTTGTTAATTTGCAAAGTAGATTTTTACAAAAAACACCTTACGTCGACATAGAAT
>JAUPKV010000661.1 GCA_030837265.1 Methanobacteriota archaeon | reverse complement strand
TTTTAGTCTCTTTACCTATAATCGATAGCCTGTTCCGGTTCAAAGTCTATCTTTATTTTGTACATTTGTTATGGGAATGAATCCAATTTGTCATGATTCCTCACTTAACCGAAGACGCACGAATTATACTTCGATTTTCACAGATATGAGTTGGAGCCCAGTCTCTTTTGAAGTGAAATATGGACTTTCTGTCTGAAGTTAAAGGTTTATTCCGGTTGCATCAAAAAAAGCATCTTCCAATGAGAAAGAATTTTCCATAAGTTTGAAGACTCTACCTCCTCGCTCAACAATTAACTTATTAATTTCCGGTTTGACATCTATCTTGGAGTTTACAAAAATTTCCAAAATATTTTCAGTTTTCAATTCGGCTTTCACAACAAACTCCATATTCTCAATTAAAGAAACTATTTCAGAAGAGAGGTTGTAGACTCCAACTGTAATAACTCCATTTGACTCAAAGTGGCGGATTTTTTCAATTGTACTTTCGACGATAAGCTTGCCTTTATCCAAAATTCCAACATGGGTACAAATCTCCTGTATTTCCAGAAGGTTATGAGATGAAAGAAATATCGTGATCCCGTTGTTATTGTATTCGCGAAGAATTTGCCGAATTTGCCGGATTCCAACAGGGTCAAGGCCATTTGTGGGTTCATCGAGAATCAGTATTTTTGGATCATTCAAAAGAGCCTGGGCAATCCCCAGCCGCGTTTTCATGCCATGGGAAAAATAGCTCACTTTTTTGAACATTTCATTTCCAAGTCCTACCCTGTCCAATAAAATCCTGGATTGTTCCAGGCTCTCTTTTTTACTCAGGCCTTTTAATCTGCCGTAATAGACCATATGGCTTAAGGCAATCCGCTCATCGTAAAAACCGGAATCCTGGGGAACCAAACCCAGAATCTTTTTAACTTTTCCTGATTCCGAAGACAAGTCCAGGCCATTAACAAAAATCTGTCCCTGTGTAGGTATTGAAAGCCCGGATAATAATTTTATTGTAGTTGTTTTTCCTGCACCATTCTGGCCCAAAAAGCCGTAAATACTTCCTTCTTCTACGTTCAGGGAAAGATTTTCCAGAACGAAGCGAGATCCATATTTTTTGTACAGGTTTTTAGTCGAGAGAATCAAGGTAATTATAAATCCCTCCTTTTAATGGCTACTAAACTCATGGACAAAAAGACCGAGATATACAGGAGCATTGAAAATAAGCTTTCAAAAATCGTGAGGTATCCAGATTCAACAGAGAAGCCTTTCATGAACTCCATATTTTTAATCCCATAATAATAAGGGGTAATATATTTCAGATAACTCTCATCCCCCTGTAAAAAGAAAAATATCAAAATCCCAAGAAAGACAGCAGACATCACAAATGAAACTTTGCTGTTTGCAGACAGCGTCGAGATGAACAAAAAAATGCTTATGAAGCACCCCAGATAAAGGCTTGAAGAAATAAAAAACAAAACGATTTTTTCGAACTGAAAGGCATTACTTGCAGAATACTGATATATCAAGCTTATGAGCGCAATTCCAGAGGAAACGAGTGTAAATACTAAAAATAGATAAAAGAATTTTCCCAGGATAAAGGATGATCTGTGAACCTTGGAGATTATGTATCTTACAGACCCGATTTCGATCTCATTGCTAACGATATCAAAAGATGTTATCAAAGTCATAAAAGGCCCGATAGACAATACCATTACATATAAAATCAAAGTATAAGGGATGCCTTCAGAAATTGGAAATAAAAAGGATATATAAGTACTGTAATGCATTGCCAGGAAACAAAGAAATACAAAAATTCCACCAAATATCCAGGTATACCTACTTTTCGAACCCCTCAATATTTCATCTTCCCCAATAATCCTTATTTCTGAGAAATTCATAATCTTCAGTCCTCCCTATTTCTAACCCTAATTTGACAGAAGCATACATTTTATTATGTATAACTTGGCTTCAAGCCTCTGTTTTGTTCATATAATTAAAATTTTTGACATATGTTCTGACATTTTTCATTTTTTATAACGATGTTGTGTCGCTATAATGCATTTTTTATAATAACCTACTGTGTTAATTAGTGAGATTTGTCAAATTTGGGTTCTAAGTTATAGGTAACAAACGCTGGCTTTAGAACCAGCAAAACTTATTCAACTTAAGAATAATGATTAATAAAGTTTTGCGCTGTATTTAGCGAGTTGACCAGTTTAATGTATACTAATTTTCATAGTTGTTTGGATAAATGTGGACTCTATTTTACAAGCTGTCTCAAAACTCAACACATTTCTACAATTGGATAATGGGCAACGTTGATTTTAAATTTAGACAGGAAATTATTCCGAAATCCAGGTACAAATTAACCTTATTAACAGAATATATTACTCCAATTTTGTAGAATCAAATGTAGTTTTGAGACTGCCTGTATACATAGATTTTACGTAAAAACCATGCATTTTCGGATTTTTCAGCTGGGATAGAATATTTTGAATCGAAAGCAGTTTGACGTTCAACCTATGGTTTTTCTTAGCGTGAACCTGAAGAACGTACTCAATAAAATACAAATTCGTTGCAAAATATATATAGAGTGTACCCTGCTAATATTGTAAAGAGGTCATAAATGGAAAACAAGCTAGAAGAAGTTGAGAGAGATTACATTGAATTCAGAAAAGAAATGGAAGAGGAAGAACATAGAAAGAGTGAAAAACAGCATATCAAAAAATCCAGTTAATGCAAGAGATGGGGGATTAACATGGAAAGAATAGCCTCTCCCTTCACATATCTTTTCCTGCCGTGAACCTTGAAGGCCAGTTTTAAAATCAATATTGTTTCAGTATTCATTATTGATCCTGGGAGGCATAGAAGAACGATTCAAAAACTTAGTCAAAAACATCCTTATGATAATGTTTTCAGTTTTACCTGTATATTTATTATTTTTTTGCATTTGATCTGCTACTAGAAGCAAACAAGCTTATTATAAAATACTTGAGTTTACAGGCACATAAGCAAAAATCTCGGATTTTTAATTTTTGCAGTGGAACTTTATGCAATAATTATGAATATATATTAATAATCAAATTTTGCCATGTATAAGACATTACGTTTAATTTAACATTGTGTTACCTTCCATATACTATGAGTCGATGCTAATTTTTTAAAAAGATGTACTGTACTAAATTAACAATTTTGCTTTTAGCAGGTTTATACTTAGAAATAAGCTAGATTGGTTTTATAAATAATTTGTCACGCTGCCTTTCTGTTATATACACCGAGAGATAGAGTTAATGGGCGATCCTCAAATTTCAAATTATGAACTTGATTTCCAATCATAAAGAATGATTCTGAAACTTTAAGAAACTCTTATTACTTAGAGCGACTAACATTTAAACAGATATTATAAACTA
>JAUPKV010000660.1 GCA_030837265.1 Methanobacteriota archaeon | reverse complement strand
TATGGTCAAGCACACAAAGTTTAGCCGTATCGACCGTGTATCATGCCGCATTTGATGAGGTTCGTGATACGCTTGAGGGAACGGTTGGTTTGGGTCCTCTTTCACAAAACTGGCAAATGCTAATTCTTACTATTTTAGGAATTGCACTATTATGGAAAGGGAAATGGAAAAAAACAGCTAGCTCTTCACTATAACCTTAATAAAATGAAATCCAAACAAGTTATACAGTTATTACTCATAACTTCATTTTTATATTTTACCTGCGGACGCCAGAAGCAAACTAGTATTGATTAAAAATAAGCCCACAAAAATGGACTATTAGCTTTCTATCTCCACCCTTTCGACAACCCGTCGGCAGACCCTATCCATCAGATACCAGTAATCTCCGACCTGCAGGTAGATCTTTTCTGCAATTTCCTCAAAGTTAATGTGGTCAGCAATTTGCCTTAGCAATTTTGCCTTATCTCTTCTTTCTTGTCGATCATCTCAAGAGATTGCATAGTTTCTTCTTCATCCATAAGACCGACCCTGAAAGCTGTCCTTATACAGGACTTCGATGATTCACAGACAAATCCTTCATGGACGCAAAGGTAATCTTTCAGGAGTCTCCAGAAGATTTCGACGCCGTGCTGGAATCTGAGCAAACTGAAATGGCAGATTAATATTAATATCTGAAACCTAACAATCCGCCTTCTTCAGTTTCATCTGTCAATTCCAGTCTTACATAGTTACTAAAATTGGATCTAAAAGTATCCGAAAAATCATCATAGGGAATAGAATCCGAGTTTATTGTGCATATGTATTGAAACCCATATTTAGCCGATTCAGATGCAGCTAACTCCATAGCCTTTGCAATTTGCCTTTCATCAACACCGTCAAATATCGTACTGTCATGAATTAGGAACTTGATGCCTAATCTTTCAGAATTTAACCTAACTAACATTAAATCGTAACAAAAAATCTTCATATAGCCTATGCCTTGACTTCGTGTTCTTTTTATATCAATATCAAACTTAAAACCTGTATCACGAGTGTCTATCGACAAAATTCCTGGCTCTGAATATAGATTTTCAGAATATTCATTGAAGATTTGAATTGCTTCTTCAACTAAACTTTTTCTTTCATTAGAATCTCGACGTGCAATTTGTAAAAGCTGTTCCTTTTCAATCTTCAGAATGCTTTTACCTTCATCAAACTTTTTTGTGTTTTCTATTTTATTTTTTATGCTCTCTAAGTCTTGCTTCAATGTGTTCATTCTATCTTGTAATTTAACGTACTCTTCAAGAGCTCCATGAGTTTTAAGAATACTTAATAAATCAGATCTCTTGTCAGACAATAACTCAATCTGACGTTCTTGTTTTCCAACCTCATTTTTAAGTCGAACTATCTCAGACTGCAAGTATTCCCGACGATTTGAAACTACTTCCTTATGGAAGGATAAAACATCTTGAAGATTTTTTTTTAAATCTGCCTCAAAAATGAATCCGGCTTCTTTGTAAATCTTCTCAACTTTTTCTAAAGAAACATCGTTTTCTTCGACAAAGCTTTCTTCATACTTATTCAATATCTGTTTATTTAACGTGTTTTTATTTACAATCTCATGAATTTCATTTGTAAGAGAATCAGCTTGCTTTTGAATATCGTAATATTGTGGATGAACTTTGAAAGTTATAAGTTGCTGTTCTAGTTTTTGAATTTCTCTTCCCAACCTTACTCTATCAGCTTCAAGCTCACCTAGAGATCCAACATATCCTTTTAATAAACCTTGATCTGAAGCTTTTTTTAGTTCATTTAATGTGTTTGTTTTGTCTTTTATATTCTGGAACTTAGCACCAAACTCCCAATTTAAACCAAGTAAGTAGGCATTGTTAACTTGAATGTCCCACTCTTTTTGTTGAGGAAAATGTTTGAAGGGAGTTTGAAACGAGCCAACACCGCGCCTTATAAAGTAAGAAATTAAACTTCTAAATGTAGGAGTATATTTTTGCTCATTAAATTCAGGAAGCAAATCAAATAAAAGATAACCTAATACATTAGTCCAATCGCTTATTTTCATAAAATGAGCTCTTTTGATTTTGTCATAAGCAGGTTTAATGGGCCATTGAGAAAAATCTCCCTCTAATTTTACTTTCTGGAAGTGGGTTGTGTTTCTGTAAACGGTATAATTCTTTTCCTTCAAGATGATATCAAGTATAAAGGTCCAGTCCCCTAATTCTTTTATCCTTAGACTCTCGCTTGTTGCACCAAGGCAAAAATGAATTATTTCTAGTAGAGTAGACTTGCCCAGACCATTTCTTGAATCTTTATCAGTGGAAGATTTAGTTCTATTTGCAAGTATAACATTGAAGCCTTTTTCAAATTCCACACTCTTGAAAGACGGGTGAGTACTTCTAATCCCAATAATCATTTTAGCACCTTTTTGATGAGTCCCTTTTCGAGATCGATGATACCAACCATGTACAAAAAGTCCAAACATACAACATATTTTTCAAATGTATTTATTTCTTCATAATTGCGAACTTTGTCCCAAAGGGATGTAACAGTTTGAGGAAATTGTAATTCAGAAATAACTTTTGAACCCGTACCCAAAAGAGAATAACGAAGTGTTACATTTTTATTCGGCAAAATCATCGCTAAACACCTCGCAAAACTTTGAAAAATTGATAAATATTTCTAACTCAGGAAATTCAGTTTCAGAATTAATAAAGTCAAACGAATCAAATTCTAGTAATTTATTGGAAGAAGTGTTAAGTGTGATTAATCCCATATCAAGTTTAATCAAGTCTATCATGTATAAAAAATCTAACAATAAAATATATTTTCCAAAACTATTTATTTCTTCAAAAATGCGAACTTTTTCCCATAGAGAACTAACTGTTTGAGGAGTTTTCAGTTCAGAAACTAATTTTGAAGAGGACCCAAAAATAGAACAGCGAAGCGTTTTATTTTTATCAGGCAGGATCATTTTTCAAAAACCTCGCAGATTTGGAAAAAATAAGTTAGTACTGCGAGTCCTGCAGCGCGAGTTCCAGGATCAAGTGAATTATTTGTAGCAAAGTGGAATAATTCGTAAAAAAGACCGTCACTCTCAAATCCGTCAGAGACTAACTTTTGGTATTTTATAACAAATCCCGCTCTTAGTCTCTCAGAAAACTCGATATCTGGATTTCTGTTAAGATAATCTTTTACTAGTTTACTCTGTAACATTCCCATTGTAATTAAGTTCCCAACCTCAAAGGAAAGATTATTCTTTTTAATCTTTTCTTCGGGAGGAATAATAGTTATGTTTTCAATTATCGTAATCGAGGTAGACTTTAAGTACTTACAAATAACATCCAACTCAGAAAAGTTTATCCTTAATATGCTTAATT
>JAUPKV010000659.1 GCA_030837265.1 Methanobacteriota archaeon | reverse complement strand
TTATGAAGCTAATTGAAAAAGGTTGGGAAGTCTTATTCTGGTATATAGTCTCATTAGAACTAGATAAGAAACTAAATATCTTCTGACATTGTGCAGTCATTTCTGCTTGATTTATGAACCCTCTAAGGTTTAATTGAACCTATGGGAGTCCAATTATTCCGATGTGGTTTTTGAGGTATTTGTGAAGCTGAAGCACCAATGTTCTAAGGGATGAAGAAGAAAGATATAATTTCATGATTTCTGTTATCGATATTGTCTTTAGCAATGGATATAAAGCCGTTCCAGAAGCGAATCTAAAAGTTATTTTTTAGGCTCTTCGTTGTTTTGTGTGGATATCTTCACAAAAACCAACGTGGTTAAATTGGAAAATCACCTTATCCATAGGAAATAGCGAAGATCCTTAAAAACCAGGGGAATAATCCTTACAGATACTAGTAAAATTGTGTATCACTTTAATACTATCTACACCTGAAAGAAACTAATAAAAAGTATAAATATCCTTAAATAATTTTAAAATTACATGTGAAACTATATACGAAGCATCAGTTCACAAGTATTGATATAACAGTAGAAATCAAGAAGCCAAAATGGCTTCATTAAATACCTTATCTTTCTTTCACTCTGCTCTCTTTGCCTGTTCAATATAAATTGCGGGCCGGAGAGGTTCTGCAAACCTGGACTTATTCTCCGGGTCATAGGTTGGAGATTCTGCACTGTAGATTTCGACAGGGCAGCCAATTTCTTTTTCAAAGAAGGATGCAGACTCTTTCAGGAGAACATATTCGTCAAGGCCGGTGCTTGTATAGATCGCGTACCTTTCTTCGCATCCGCTTTTGAATTCGGGGACAATCTTTTGCACGAACTTAGGAGTGTCCTTAGCAAAGCGTTTTAGCTCGGGGTCGGCCATTATGGCTTTAATCAACGTGCCTACTTCGAGATGGGTTTCCTTCAGCATTTCGCAGGCGCATTTTACTATTTCGGTTTTCCAGGCCGGGGCTGTGTAGAGGTAGACCTTTTGCGGAGTCATTTTAGTTACTCGGATGATCTCTTCGATGTCTTCCAGAGTACTTTTAATGACTTCTTCGGCAAGTTCCGCACTTTCGTCTATCATGTCTTCGTTATAGAGCGGGTACTGGGCGAGGGAAACAAGGTCTTCGTGTCCCATAGCCTGCCAGATTTCTTCGCAGAGATGCGGGGTAAAGGGAGACATAAGCCTGACCCAGTTGTCCAGCACATAATAAAGCAGAGTATCGCCGCCTCTTCTCAGGTACCACCTTACGTCATTTATGAGCAGGAAGAAAGAATTCTGGATTGCTTCTCTGGTCTGGATGGAATCAAGGGCAAGATTTGTATCACGAATGTAGTCCTGCATCCTTGAGAGCATCCAGCGGTCTATCTGTTTCAATTCGGCACTGACTGTCCCGCGCTTTCCGCTTTCTATAACGTCCTTTGCAAAAGAGTAGAACCTGTCAACCTGCCGCCGCGCAGATTCTATTCCGGTACGGTGCCAGTCTGCATCCTGGGTCTGCTCGGCTGTAGAAAGGATATACATCCTTGTTATATCGGCCCCGTAGAAACGGACAGCGTTTTCCATAGTGAGGATGGGACCTTTGGATTTGCTCATCTTCTCACCTTCAAGGGAGACAAAACCATTTACCGCGAGGGCTTTTGGCCAGTGGTCCTCATCAAAGAGGGCTACATGGTGGAAAAGGAAGAAGAGCAGGTGGTTAGGGACAAGGTCTTTTCCGGAAGAACGCAGGTCTACAGGGTACCAGTATTCGAAGTCACTCCGGATTTCTTCCAGGACTCTTGAGTCAAGGCCGGTATCTGCAGAGACAGCTCCGAGGTCGCCTTTTCCAAACAGTATATAATCAAAGAATGAAAAGGTAAGGTTTTCCAGGACAAGCTCGCCTTTTTCTATGAACTTGGCAATAATATAATAGCACATATAAATTGTCGAATCCCCGAGAGACTCAATCAACCACTCCGGATCAAAGGGTAGGCGGGTCCCAAGACCTTTTCTCCTGGCGCAGGCTTTGTCTTTGAGCCAGTCAACCTTGTTTTCGAATTCCACCCTGTAGTCCGGTGGAATAATTCGCATAAGGCTGAGGCACCTGTATACCTTTGCTTTCCATTCCGGGTCAGAATAATTCAGGAACCACTGACCTCTTACCATATTTACGACACAGGGAGTGCCGCAGCGGCATACGACCGGTTCGCTGAATTCATAAAATGTCTCACCTGCATTTGAACTGATCAGGTCCCGGGTAAGGATATCCTTAATCTTTGAGACAGGCTTCCCTTCGTATTTTCCTGTAATCTCCTTGAGCACTCCACCGTGGAACTCCCTCCGGTATACGATCTTTGTGGCTTCCTCGGCTTTAAGGTCATCCTGGTTCGGAATCCCCATCTTTTCTACGATTTCTTTTGCCGGAAACTCCCCAAATTCGGGGACCTTGATAAGGGAAATCAATTTGATTTTCCTCAGGTCTTCGTTTATCCCGTAGTCGCTCAGATCGGCATTATAAAGGTCTCGAAGGGCAAGGTAGTCAAAAGGCGCATGGGCAGGCACACTCATAACTATTCCGCTCCCGTTGTCAGGAGTTACAAAGGAAGCCGGAAGAGAAATTACCTTATCGTCTGTTATCGGGTTTGTGACTTTTATACCTATAAGTGATTTTGCAGGTACGTCTTCAATATACTCGACCTTCCGGTCTGTAAAGGTCAGTTTACGGTAAGCTTCCTTGCTCACAACCCAGAACTCTTTGTAATGTTCCTTTTCAACACTTAGCTTAACATAATCTACATTGGGATTAACCCAGAGATTAGTTACTCCGAAAGTTGTTTCCGGCCTCAAAGTTGCACAGGGAAGGACGAGGTCATTATACCTGAACTTAATAAGGGTGAATTCCACGATTGTTGCTTCTTCCCCATAAAGGATATCATGATCTTCTACAGGGTTATTATCGTTCGGACACCACTTTACAGGGTGCGAACCTTTGCTGATCAGACCTTTTTCCGCAAGGCGGATATACTGCCACTCTATAAGCCTTTTGTAAGTCTGGTCCATAGTTGTAAACTTGCGCCGCCAGTCAATGGAATACCCGATCATGCGCATGACTTTTTCAGCTTCGCGCTTGAAGTAATCAACTATTTTTTCTGGAGTTTCAAGAGTAGGAAGGATGTCTCCCGGAATCTCGTGAAGACGTTCGTACACATCCATGGTCTGAGGATCCCGGCTTGCAATTAACTCCGCAAGCCCAACGATGGGAGTTCCGGTAACGTGGAAACCCATCGGGTAAAGCACGTTATATCCAAGCATCCTCTTATGCCTGGCTACGACGTCTCCTATCGTAAACGTCCGTGTGTGTCCGGCATGAAGGTTTCCGTTAAGATAGGGATAGGGAATGGTTATGAAGAATTTCTCTCGTCTGTTCGGTTCAGCCTGGAAAACTCCGGTTTCGTTCCAGATTTCTTGCCATTTTTTTTCGATATCGTGAGGTTTGTATTCCTGCTCCATTCGATTCACATCACTGGTGATAATAATAAAAAATTAGCCGTTATTTAAACTGGTCTAACTAATGATAATGAGTATTTTTCATAATAAAGGGTAATTGTAATTGTAGTTAAAACTTAACAAATAGAATCTTTTGGAAAAGCGATAGTGTTTTCGAGATTTGCTTGTTCTGTTTTTTTATTTGTTTTCTAATTTGTTTGTCTTATTTGTTTTTTGTCTTTCAGCTGTCTACGGTTTCTATGCGTAAATACTTATCTTTGTGCAAACAGAAAAGTTTTAAAAGAGCCCGGAATATTTGCGAGCTCATATCTGACTTACTTTGTCTTTCCGAAGATAGCTTCACGGATAGATTCTATATTTGCATCCACTACCGTTGGCTCCTCGCAATTATCAATCACTGTTTGGGGATCTTTAAGAAGGTGTCCGGTAGTGATGCATACAATGGTTTCGTCTCTACCTATAACTCCCATCTCTACAAGTTTCTTCAGCCCCGCTACCGAGGCAGCACTTGCAGGTTCCACACCTATGCCTTCAAGTATTGCAAGGTCTTTCTGGGCAGCAAGAATTTCTTCATCCGTAACCGATTCGGCAGTCCCTCCGGTTTCCCGGATTGCACTGAGGGCTTTTGTAGCGTTCACGGGATTTCCGATCCGGATTGCTGAGGCAATTGTTTCAGGTTTGTCCTCAGGAGTTATTTCAGGAGCCCCACTTTTAATGGCTTTCACAATGGGACAGGAGCCTTCGGCCTGAATTCCGGTCATTTTCGGGAGAGAATCCGTTATACCTAGCTTTTTAAACTCCCTGAAACCTTTGTAAATAGCAGTAATGTTCCCGGCATTGCCCACCGGCAGGACAATCCTATCAGGCACCTTAAAACCGAGCTGATCTGCAATCTCGAAGCCGATCGTCTTCTGACCTTCCAGCCTGTATGGGTTGATTGAATTTAAGAGGTAAATTTTTTCCTCAATGCAGAGAGTTCGCACAAGAGCAAGTGCATCATCAAAGTTTCCACGGATGCTGAGTACTTTTGCCCCGTGCATGAGAGCCTGGGCTATTTTTCCAAGGGCTACTTTTCCTGCAGGCAGCAGCACAACCACCGGGATTCCGGCTTTTGCTCCGTAAATTGCAAGGGCTGCCGAAGTATTTCCTGTTGAAGCGCAGGCAACCGTACTCATGCCAAGTTCAAGCGCTTTTGAAACCCCTACGGTCATTCCCCTGTCTTTAAAAGAGCCGGTCGGGTTCATGCCTTCATGCTTCACATAAAGTGTTTTAATCCCTATTTTTTCAGCAAGCCGGTCGCACTTATAGAGAGGAGTACCTCCTTCCTTAAGAGTTACTGGCTCTCTTTCTACAGGAAGAAGTTTTGCATACTTCCAGACCGAAGGGCATTCGGTCTTTAATTTCTGCATGTCAAGTTTTATTGAGGAATAATCATAAATAACATCGAGCAGCCCGTCACATTTGCTGCAGGTATAGATAATCTCGTCTTTAGGATACTCTGCACCGCATTCGATACATTTCAAATAGTACATTAAATTGCTCCTGTATCTGATATTTTAATGATCCAATTCCGGGTTCTTTACATTTTGTTTCGGATGGATTGGGTTTAAGACTTGCTCTATATTAGAGTAACTCATAATCTAAGGTCTGCATAAACTGGATTTTTGATTAGTATATTATTAGTGTTTAATAATATTTCGCATCCTTAACACTTTTCTAGCTTTTAAATTAATCTGTAAACCCTAAACTAATAGCCGATGTATATCGCTTTATATGAAAAAAGTAAACAATAGAAGAGGGAGAATAAATCAGGGAAGGGGAAGTCGTTGAAAAATCGCGAGATTGCCGAGCTATTTTATGAAGCTGCTGACATTCTTGAGTTCCAACAGGTTGAGTGGAAACCCCGGGCTTACAGAAAGGCAGCTCAGAATATCGAAAACCTGGGAGAGGACGTTAAAAAAATTTATGAGAGAAAAGGAAAAACCGGCCTGGCCGAAATTCCGGGTGTGGGAGAATCAATTGCCGATCATATTGCCGAGTACCTGGAAACCGGCAAGGTAGAAAAATTTGAGAATCTTAAGAAAAAAGCCCCTACAGGTACTGTGGAACTTATGGAAATCAGAGGGCTTGGGGCAAAGAAAATGAAAAAGCTTTCCGATGCCCTGGGAATTAAGACTCTTCCGGAGCTTGAAAATGCGATCAAAAGCCACAAAATCCGGAGGCTTGAAGGTTTCGGGGAAAAAAGTGAGGAGAATCTCGCAAAGTCAGTCGAGCAATATGAGAAAGGTCATGACCGGATGAGTCTCGGAAAGGCACTTCCACTTGCAGAGGAGGTTATAGCAGCCTTGAAAGCCAGATGCGAAAGTGCCTGTAAAATTGACGTCTCTAAAATAATTTATACAGGTTCCCTGCGCAGGTTGAAAGAGACGATCGGGGATATTGATATCCTCGCGGAGGCCGGAAGCGGAGAGGCATTAAAGGTAATGGATGTTTTTGTTTCCCTGCCAGAAGTGGAACAGATCGTCCTGAAGGGCAGTACGAAAAGCAGTGTGATTCTAAAAGAAGGGACTTCCATTGACTTAAGGGTGGTCCCGCCTGAGAGTTACGGAGCGGCGCTTCAGTATTTTACCGGTTCAAAAGAGCACAATGTTGAGCTCAGGAATGTTGCTATCAGAGAAGGTTACAAGCTCTCAGAATATGGGTTGTATCTGAGAGACTCGGGAGAGCAGGTTGCAGGCATAAGCGAAGAGGAAGTTTATAATAAACTCGGGCTTGCCTATATGCCTCCGGAGCTTCGGGAAAATAGGGGAGAAATAAAAGCCGCCGAAGAAAAAGTCCTTCCTAATCTGGTTAAGGCCGGAGACATCAGGGGAGACCTCCACATGCATACCACTTACAGTGAAGGGCAGGGAAGTCTTGTAGCTATGGTTGAGAGTGCGGAAACACTTGGCTATGAATATATCGCCATAACCGATCATTCCCGTTCGCAGAGAATTGCCAACGGCCTGGAAATCGAAACTTTAAAAGCTCAATGGAAAGAAATCGATGAAATTTCAAAAAACTTTAAGATCAAAATCCTGAAAGGTTCCGAAGTTGAAATCCTGAGAGACGGACGGCTGGATTATCCGGAAGAAATCTTAAAGGAACTTGATGTCGTTGTAGGAGCAGTACATTCGGGTTTTTCGGCTCCTGAGAGAAAGATGACAGATAGGGTAGTTACTGCCCTGGAAAATAAGTGCCTTGATATCCTTGCACATCCCTCGGGCAGGTTGATCGGGAAAAGAGAAGGCTACGATGTTAATTTTGAAAACGTTTTTGAAGCGGCGGCTGCAAACCGGAAGATTCTGGAGATCAACAGCCAGCCTGCACGACTTGACCTTAACGATGAGCTGATCCTGCGTGCAACAGCTTTCGACCTTAAGTTTTCCGTTTCTACGGACAGCCATTCTACTGCAGACCTTGCTTCCATGCGGTACGGGCTCGGGCAGGCAAGGAGAGGGTGGCTCGAAAAAGAAGATATTGTGAATACTTATCCTTATTCCAGGCTTAATGAATTTTTCAAAAAATTGAACCGTTGACCATACTTGCCTTTTATATGAAGAAGCGTAAAACCCCGAAGTCTTTAGCTTCGTGGGATATA
>JAUPKV010000658.1 GCA_030837265.1 Methanobacteriota archaeon | reverse complement strand
TTCCTCACCTGCAGATATTTTTTCGACAAAGGATCTGAACAAACCGAGTTGAACTTTTTCATCTTCTTTAATATCTTCTTTGATAAAATCATGAGAATTTTCTCTTTGCTTAACTACTGCAGTTTGATCTATAAATAACCCGGAAATATAAACCAGCTTTCCGTTAGCATCAAAATTCAGGTGAGCTTGTTCCTGAATGAATGCTGTTTGACCATCTGATTTTTTAATCCTGTATTCAACTTGATATGGACTTTGATTTTTCTCTGCTTCCTTCACAGCCTTTTCAATTATCGTAATATCTTCTGGAAAAACAATCTCCGACCAGGATAATTTCTGGTCGACAAAATCCATTCTGGAGTAACCTGTTAGTTCTTCTACATTTGAACTTAAGTAATCCATACCCCAGTATAATTTACCTGATGCTCTAAAGATAATTAACGGAAGTTTGTTTATTAGAAAGTCTAGATTATTTACTTCAGTATTGGAAGTATCTGTTAATTTTAGAGATAAGTCACTCTGTTCTGCCTTTTCAAAATTAGTCCTTTTTGATACCATACTTTTTTCCCCAAAGTTATAATCTCAACAAAATACTGTTATTATATTTTGAGAAACACAACTATAAAAATATATTTATTAACAACTTGCTTAAAATCAAAATTTTTTAAATAATTGAATGAGATTTCAGAACTGAACCGGAATGTAAAAATGAACAAAGTCCCAAAACTAAACAAAAAAATAATCAGTCTAAATTTATTTAGTGTATTATATAGTTGACTTTATATATAATGTAAGACATAAGTCAGATAATGTAAGATTTAATCGGTTACTATTCTTGCCGGAGATATGAATTTAAAGGATACCGGTCGGAAATTAAAGGGGGTACAAAATTAATGAGTGTGAAAGGCCTTGTTAAGTCGAATGTGAAAGGTATTGGTAAGGTAGTATTGAGTGCTTTTCTTATGAAAAGAATTAACGCAAGGATAGCTCGAGGCAGTGGAGGAAAAGTTAGTAAATATGTTAAGTTAATGCTTGTGGGGTATCTCTTCAAGAAACTTAATGTTATGAACTTCACATTACAAAAATTGAGAAAAGAAGTAAAACCAGGAGAAGAATCGGAATTAAATGAAAAACTTGGCAAGTCTTCAAAAAAGGGAGTTACTAAAATAATTCTGGGATTATTTGCAGGAGTTACAATAATATACGCTGTAAAAAAATTTGCTGCTAAAGGTTGCTGGCACAAAGTACAGGTTCAATAAAAAGTTTGCTTTTTTATCTTCCTTTTTCTAAGTTTACTTTTTCAAAGGACTTTATTCTATCATCGGATAAACCAGCTTATCTCTTACCCAAACAGCATATTTTCCACAGTGACTACATTTGCTAAAAGCGACGTTTTTAACAAAACGAACGTAGTCGCTCTTCGATGCAATATGAGCTTCCGGTTCACAGGGATTTTCCATCCCAAAGCATGTTTCTCCTTCTAAGAAAGGATTGTTTTCCATAGAAGGACTAGCAATTTCCGTACTTATGTTCGACCCTGATTCAGTTTGTTGATTGTCACCTTTTTCATAAGAAGGCAGAACGTGCATATCACTGCCAGAGTCATGCATAACTCGGTACCATATTTGCTGCAAATAAACGCTGCAATAGGGGCAATTGAATAAGTTGAGTTTGTAGGAAGGTTCGACAGAAGGATAATCCATAAAAGACCCCAGTATATTATAAATTATAAAGAACCTTGTCGGTATTTTTTATTAAATTATTAAGCACTTAACATGTATATAAAATTTACCAAGTAGTCCCTACAATAGTCCACGTAATCAGTAATTTTAAGAGTAGAATGTTAACTTAAAGTTTGATATGAGGCAAAAATTTAGCAAGTGGCAAACAATCCACAATAAAATAATATTTGTAAATAAATGGACGACAATGTGAATATGCAAGTCTATACCTTAACCTTAAATATAACATTAAATATTTTAAGCTAAATTCTCGCTGGGGTAAGCATGATAACAAAGCAGCAGATTCTTGAATTTCTGAGAAGCTATGATCTGAAAAATATAACACTTGCAACGGTCTGTTCTCACTCAAGCCTCCAAATTTTTGATGGAGCTCGAAAGGAGGGCTTCAGGACCTTGGGAATCTGCATTGACAAACCTCCAAAATTCTATGAAGCATTCCCAAAAGCAAAACCCGATGATTACTTAGTTGTTAAAAGCTACAAAGATATAATGGGCAGGGCTGAAGAACTCAGGGAGAGAAATACTATTATTATTCCTCATAATTCGTTTGTCGCATTTCTTGGCAAAGAAAATTTTGCTGAGATGGCAGTTCCTATCTTCGGAAACCGGGTTGTGCTTGAATGGGACTCGGATACGGAAAAAGAACATAAGTGGCTGCTTGGAGCAGGCCTACAAATGCCAGGAAAAATCAATGATCCTCGCGATATAAAAGGACCTGTGATGGTTGAGTACGAGGGAGCTAAGGGTGGAAAAGGATTCTTTGTTGCAAAAAATTATGATGAATTCATTGAGCTCGTAGACTGGACCCGAAAGTTCACAATTCAGGAGTTTATTACCGGAACCCGCTATTATCTTCATTACTTCTATTCCCCTCTCCGAAACGAAGGATATACTTTAAGTAAAGGCAGCCTTGAGCTCTTAAGTATGGATAGAAGAGTAGAGTCCAACGCTGACGAGATCTTCAGGCTCGGTTCACCGAGGGAACTCTTTGAAGCAGGCATTTGCCCAACGTATGTGATAACAGGAAATGTCCCTCTTGTGGCCAGAGAATCCCTTCTGCCCCGTATTTTTTCTCTTGGAGAAAAAGTAGTAGAGGAATCTCTCAACCTTTTTGGCGGAATGATAGGTACCTTCTGTATCGAGGCAGTCATCATGGATTCACTTGAAATTAAAGTGTTTGAGCTTTCGGCCAGGATAGTGGCGGGGACGAACCTTTACGTTTCAGGCTCTCCTTACTCTGACCTGGTGCAGGACAATCTTTCCACGGGGCGTAGAATAGCTCAGGAAATTAAAGAAGCAGTTTGTACAAACCAGCTGGATAAAATAGTATCCTAACAAAACCCTGGAACAATCTAAATTCCAGATTCTTTAGTTATAGTGTTATTTCGGGCAGCCAGATAAGATTGTTCTGCAATCTCCATGCTACCCTTAAGGTGAGTAATTTGCATACCATATTTTCTGGCAAGATACACAAAAGCTCTTGTTTCACAATTTATTTTTCATTATCCTCTCTTTGATGTTTCATTTCGTTTTTTTGTTCGTTCGCTTCTTAATTTTTGAGTTCACAGGAATTTTTTTATCAGGAGTAACTCCGTAATATTTGGTTCTTGCAGCCCCCCATATACAACCGTTTCGACCGAAAATTTTTAGTTCCACCTTCTGGATAGCCTTACAAATTCTATTTCCTTCTCTGGCTCCCTTGCAAATTATGCAGAACTTCTCACAAAAAACAGGCGGATTTTCTTTAGATTCTGTCATACCTATCTCGTTCCTTACCATTACATGCACCATAAAATGGTTGCAGTATATATTTATATAGTTAAGTATTAGATTTGTGAATTAAATAACATTTATTTGTATGTTTCAATGACCTTTCTGAGCAAAAAACCTTCTTTCGTTATCTAGGGTAAAGGGATTAACTTGAGGTTTGAGGACAAAATCAGAAGTCTGGGTATAAGATTACTGGGAGAAATCGATTCCGAAAACGAAAATATTATTAACTGGAAATACTGGTTGCAGAAATATTGTTTTTTACAGGAGTACTCTGATGATCCTTATGCCTGGATTACTGATGTGCTTGCGCTGAAATCAGTGAATTACGGAAATTATGGGGTTGGAAGCGTTATGGTAGATTTTGGAAACGAGATCATAGCCATGGGACATAACCTTGTTTACTCTCCTTCATTTAGAAGCGACCTGCATTCGGAAATGGTAACCTTAAACCATTTTGAGGAAGAGAACCCACAAATAACAAACCTTAAAGGATATACATTCTATACTTCTTTAGAGCCTTGTCCGATGTGCTTGATTAGGCTGATATCTACTGGTATAAATAAAGTTCATCATGTAGCTTATGACCCGATTTGAGGGATGGTAAGTGGAATATCATT
>JAUPKV010000657.1 GCA_030837265.1 Methanobacteriota archaeon | reverse complement strand
AATTTGTATGCCTATTTACCATGTTTTTTCCATTAAAGTAAAATAGATTTTTAAACTATTGCCTTAATAAAATAAGAAATACTATTTTTGTGGATCTCTGCGGAAAGTAAATCGCTTTATAACACAAAGAATAAGTAGATGTAAAAAATAATACGCGAGACCTCAAGGCGGTAATAGATTTCTTACGGTCAGGAGCTCAATCCTGTTGTCGATGAATTTTTTTGTCTTTACACTCCTTGCCTTTAAACCCTTCAAAGTCGGAGAAATAAAGAATGAGAGAGAAACTTAGAAAGTCTGGAATCAGTCCTATTGGATATGTGCCCTGGGGAACGCATATCTGCCAGTTCTATCAAACCAAAAAAGATCTGCTGGACATACTTATTCCTTATTTCAAAGCTGGGTTGGAAAACAATGAATTCTGCCTCTGGGTCGTATCGGAACCTCTGGAAACAGATGATGCAAAAGAAACCTTGAGAATATCTATACCTGGTATTGATACTTATCTTGAGAAAGGGCAAATCGAAATTATCCATTACACTGATTGGTTTACCACGGAAGGAGTTTTCGATTCTAAGAAAGTATTTAACTGTAGGGTTGAAAAACTCAATCGCGCTCTGGATATCGGTTATGATGGTATGAGGCTTAGCGGGAACACTTCCTGGCTGAAAAAAGAAAGCTGGAACAGTTTCATTGAATTTAAAGAACAAACTGACAAATCCATGGGCTACTACAAGCTAATAAATCTGTGCACCTATCCTCTCGAAAGACACAATGCAGCCGAGATTATAGATGTAGTCGTAAACCACCAGTTTGCTCTGATCAAAAGAGAAGGAAAATGGAAGAGCCTGGAAAGCGCTAAACGCAAGCAGATTGAGAACGCGCTGCGAGAAAGTGAGAAACGTGAGCGAGCTCGCTCTGAAGAACTGGCAGCAGTATTGGATGCCGTTCCAGTAGCCGTTTTTATAGGAAGAGATCTTCATACGCTTCAGATTACAGGTAACCGTCTCTCATATGAATGGTTAAAGCTTCCCATGGGTGCAAATTTCTCCAAGTCCGCTCCTGAAGAAGAGCGACCTGAGACATTTACTTTATTCAAGGACGGAGTCGAAATTCCACCTGAAAAAATGCCTTCGCAGATGGCGGCTTCCGGTATGGAGATAAACGACTGTGAGCTGGATATTGTATCTACTGACGGCAGGATACGGCATGTTTTGGGCAATGCGAGACCCTTACGTAATGAGCAGGGAGAAATATGCGGGTCCGTTTCTGCTTTCATAGATATTACCGAGCGTAAAAAAGCGGAAGAAGCTTTAAAAGAGGCAAATGACAATTTGGAAAATCTGGTTAAAAAGCGAACGGCTGAACTTGAGACCGCTTATAAATTGTTGAAAGAAAGTGAAAAAGGACTTGCTGAAGCTCAAAGAATGGCTAATATCGGGAACTGGGAATGGAATATTCTAACTGACGAAGCATATTGGTCTGATGAGCTTTATCGGATCTTTAAACGCAGTCCGCAAGAACCAGCGCCAAATTATGCGGAGTATATGAGTTATGTACACCCCGAAGACCGAGATTTTGTAGCTGACGCTTGTAAAGAAGCCTTAAATGGAAAACCATACAGCATCGATCACAGAATTATCGTAGCCGGTGGAGAAGAACTTACAATCCACAAAAAGTCAGATATAATTTATGATGAGCAAAGTAAACCTATCCTGATAAAGGGGATAATTCAGGATATTACAGAGCGTAAAAAAGCCGAAAAGGCTCTTGAGTTAAGTGAAGAAAAATACCGCCTATTAACTGAACAAACAGGGCAATTAGTATACGATTATTATTTGGAAACAGATACCACTGACTGGGCGGGCAATATAGAAGAACTTACTGGTTTTACCAGTGACGAGTTAAAGACTATGAAGTTGAAGTTCTGGCTCTCTCTTATCCATCCAGAGGATCTGAACAGATATCTGGAAAATTTTGAAAAACATATGGAATCCGGGGAGGCTTACAGGATGGAGTATCGTTTTAGAAATAATAATGAAGAATACATTTTCGTCGAAGACAATGGGATCTGTCTGCGAGACGAAAAAGGCAAAGTGAATAGAATTCTTGGGGTAATTAAGGATATCACACTAAAAAAGAAGGCTGAAATCTTCCTTGCTCACTTCGAAACTGCCCGTAAAAAGGAAATTCATCACAGAATCAAGAATAACCTTCAGGTAATTTCCTCTCTACTGGACCTTCAGTCTGAAAAGTTTAGAAACCGAGAATGTGTTCAAGATGAGGAAGTTCTGAAAGCTTTCAGGGAAAGTCAGGACAGAGTAACATCAATAGCTTTGATCCATGAAGAACTGCATGAAGGCAGAGGGAATGATACATTGAACTTCTCACCATACCTTGAGAAGCTTGTTAAAAACCTATTCCAAACTTACAGTCTCGGAAATGCCAGTACGGGCCTGAATATCGAATTGGAGGAAGATATTTTCTTTGACATGGACGTTGCGGTCCCGCTGGGTATAATCATCAATGAACTTGTTTCAAACTCTCTCAAATACGCATTTTCTGGCAAAGAGAATGAATTAATTCAAATCAAACTGTGCAGGGAGAAATTCCCGAAGAAATGTTCTAACATTACAAACTATATTTTAACAGTTTCGGATAACGGAATTGGTATCCCTGAAAACTTTAATTCGGAAAACTCTAATTCTCTTGGCTTACAATTAGTTATGATCCTTGTAGACCAGTTGGAGGGCGAGCTCGAGTTAAAAAGAGATTCAGGGACAGAATTTGTAATCAGGTTTGGAGTGGCTGAAAAACAATAAATACTTCTCTCTAAAAGACTTAAATGCCCTGTCAGAAAACGATGCACCATTTTTGAAAAAATTAAAGAGTATTTAAGGTGAGTTCCAGACTCAGCCTGGCAAAGAGACTCATATTTTCTCAAATCTTTTAATCTTCCCCATTCAAGAAAATTCCTGCAATTAACATCAGCAAAATCAATTCTTTCATTTTTGTTATAATCAAGTAAGCAAGCAGACCATTTTGCGTAATCCATGCCATATTAAAAAAGCATTCAAAATTGGAGACACAATTGTTGTAAAATCATTGATTCTATGGGTGTTTTATTTT
>JAUPKV010000656.1 GCA_030837265.1 Methanobacteriota archaeon | reverse complement strand
TCTACTATCGGAAATGTTAGTAAAGAGGCAGCAGAATATTATATACGGAATCAGGGTTGAAGTTGACGCTTATATCCCCTGAGCTAAAGACTCAGTGGTTTTACGCTTCTTAATATAAATGCAAGTGGAGGTAGTGCATGATTTATATCATCAAAACATCAATCGGATATTAGTGGACGAGCAAGTCTAAAATAAGGGACTAATATATCTTTATTTAGGTGAATGTTAAATGACACAAAAGTTTAAGAATGTATATCGGTTCAAGCTCTCAATGATAGGCATAACCCCTCAAATATGGAGGAGAATCCAGGTACCGGAAAATTATACATTCCTGGATCTTCATTATGCTATCCAGGCTGCAATGGAGTGGGAAGATTACCATTTACACGAATTTGAAATACTAAATCCAAATACCGGAAGAATTGAAAGAATAGGAACTGAAAGTGAAGGTTTCGAAGATTTCGGAGAAGGACCTCTTGTGCCCGAGAAGAAAACTAAAATATCAAATTACTTTACATTAGAAAACAAAGTTGCTCAATACGCATACGATTTTGGAGATAATTGGCAGGTAAGAGTTCGGCTTGAAAAAATCCTTCCAAAAACAGAGGGAGTAGAGTATCCAATCTGCACCGATGGAAAAAGGGCAGCTGTTCCTGAAGACATCGGAGGAATAGGGGGCTATGAAGATATGCTGGAAATCATAAAAGATCCTTCACATCCGGAATATGAAGACACGATAGAATGGCTTGGGGAAGATTTTGATCCTGAGCACTTTGATCCAAAAGACATTTCTTTTTAAAAGAAACAACACATAGGCAATTGATATTTACAGAGGATTAGGGTATACTGCTTGGTAAATGATTTAATTTAAGTATAAAATACAATAAATATACCAAATAAAAGCTGCTTGAGAATGATATATGAAATTTAACATCATATGTGAAATTGATGAAGAGGGTAGATATATAGTTGAATGCACAGATCTCCCTGGATGTCTTTCAGAAGGTGAAACCTTGGACGAAGCAATCGATAATATCAACGAAGCTATAATTGGTTGTCTTGCATCAAGGCTTAAAATCGCCAAAGAAAAATTACTTAAAAAAAGTGATTGCAAGTCTCAAAAAAAGCTGAAAATCTCTTTAGATACAACAACAATAGCAGAATATGCCTAAATTACCAAGAGCATGCGGTGATAAGCATGTTTAGCATTTAAAGCCGCGGGCTGGCAAGTAAACCATATTGAAGGGAGTCATTATATCTTAACAAAGGAGGACACGTTAAAGACAGCTAATATGGTTCTCTGTTTTTGATTAACTTAATCTATTCCCATAATCCTCATTTTGAAACTCTAAAAGCATTAAATTAAAATTCAGGCACGGTTTTTTCCGCGTCTTTCGGCGTTTTCCGCGGTTATAAAATCTGGATTGCGTTATTCTTCGTGCCCATAACTTAATAATTATATTTCTTTAGAGACTCACTTTTCTAGAATTTCCCAGTAGCCACCTTTAGCCGGGCCCATTCTCTGAAGTAAGCCTTTTTTCTTCAATTTAGAAATATTTTCTTCTACTTTTCTTGCAGAAATGTCTATTTTATTGGAAAGCTCTCTGGCTGAAATTCTGGGATTTTCTCTAATCAAACTAAGTATCATTTCTTGATTTTGGGTAAGAGTTTCTCCGACCTTTTCTCCGACCTTTTCTCCGACCTTTTCCCAAACTTTCTCCTCGCCTTCTTCAAAATATTTTCTCTTGAAAGTAACAATAAACTGGTTTCCAACCTCTTTAAAATCAGCTTCAGGTTCCGTCGAAAGGATGAGGCTTATTCCCCTACCCCATTTTTCGATCCAATGAATTTCGTGGAAGATTTCAGCTATCAGTTCATTCCTTCGCTCAGAGACCATTTCAGTCTTAATCTGTTCGATTGTGAGTCCGCCGTAAAGGAGACCTTTGTTTCTTATTTCCACACGGTTTTTGAAAATAGCCACGTTGACGGAATCATATTCATAGTAGTCCCTGTGGCAAAACGCATTTATGACGGCTTCTCTTGTTGCTTCGTTTGCTATCTCCGGGACGTCGATTCTTTTAAGGCCTTCCAGCCGCATTCCGATATGGATGTTTTTGAGGATATACCTCTCAGCCTCTCCGATCAGGTAGAAAAGGTCACCTGTGTAGTCCTGCATGTCGATGATGTATGAAGTGTCATTTGTTGCAAAAACGGCACACCTTAACCTTGCATTTGGGAAGAAACCCTCAGGCTTCTTTCCGAAGAGAATTACAGCCGCATTTGTCAGCTTTCCGGCATCAATAAGTTTTAATTTTTTAAGGGTATTTTCAAGGCTGCTGTATTCCCGTCCAGCTTCCTTCACGAAGAAGAGAATCTTTTGCTCATCGATATCTTCTAAACTTGCTTCCTTGCAAATTGAGCGGTCCCACTTTAACTGCTCTTTATTTTTTCTAAGTATGAGGTTTTCAAGTTCCCTTACGCTCAGGGGTTTATCTTCATCAGAAGTTCGAATATATACTCTTCCGTATGCAAAATAAGGACTATTATTTCCCTGGAACTCAATTTCAATGCATACCTTTCCTTGAAGGTTTACCTGCTTTATTGCCGGATAGATCCTGGGTTCAATGTGAGCAGAGATCGCCTGAGAAATGGTTCTCAAAGTGTCATTCCCAACTTCCTGACCTACAACAGTTCCATCGTCCTTGACCCCAAAATACAATTTGCCTTCCTGATGCTTGTTGAGCATGGCGACTATGGAGATTATGGCTGGTTTCAGTTGTCCAGTGGATTTTTTCAGTTCAAGGGTTTCGGATTCTTTCAACTTGAAATAAGGGTCCATAACCAGTTCCTGAAAGCTATTCTTGTGTCTTTAAGATAATACCCAGGTCTTATAAAAGTAAGGGTTTTAAAATTTTTTAATGTTTACGTAGAATATATGAATTGAACCATTTTTGCTCTGGATTTGTATATCTCGCTTTCTGTCTGAAAAGTACCGAATAAATCTGGATGTTTGATTCATGAGCTTTCTAGGGGATCGAGAGTCGTAAACATAATTTTACAGTTATACCTCACCCGGGCTTCGGATGAATACTTGCGCCCCATTTTACTAGAAATTCCCAATTCCACCCTTTGAAGGCTAAATCTCTTTAATGCAAACCGCCGAAATTCAAAAAAAGAGGAATTAAAATGCAGGCACGGTTTTTCTGCGTTTTCGGCGTTTTCCGCGGTTAATTCTTTCGTTCACATAGCTGTTAGCTGGTGAATTAATCAATGGGGTCGCAAAAGGGATACAAAGGGGACAAAGGTATACAAAACATTTTAATCATGTCAATGACGCCATAATCAAGCCATAATCGAGCCATAATCAAGCCAGCTGTACCAAAAGGAGCCATCAAAATTCTATAAAAGCGCCACAAACACGCCAATACCGCATAAACGCTCCTTGTGCTTCAAATGAATCCGGAATTCTAAAGGAATGATTATAAATGTAATGATTACAAAAATAATCATTATGCAATTCTACAACCGGCAGAAAGAGCTTGAACTTATGGAACTGCTCGATCAGGGGAAACCATCTTTTCTTGTCATAACCGGGAAGAGAAGGGTAGGAAAAACCGAGCTGATCAAGCAGTTCACAAGGAACAAGAAAGCACTTTATCTTTTCGTTGACAGCAACAAGAGCATCGACATTCTCATGGAAGAATTCGACCGGCTTTTAAAGGAGAAACTGGACCTTCCGGGTTATATAAAAGTCGATGAACCGGAGAATTTCCTCAGTTTCATTACCTCTTATGACAGGGACCTGATAATAACGTTTGACGAATTTCAGAGGTTCCAGAAAGTGTACCCATCTTTCATTACTCAGCTGCAGCGATATTGGGACATGAAGCCAGACAATTGTAGAGTATTTCTTATCGTGTCCGGATCTTCTATTGGCATGATTAGAAAAATATTCATTGAGGAACAGGCTCCACTCTTCAAACGTGCCGATAATATTCTGACCATAAAGCCCTTTACCGTCCTTGAAACATTTGAAATGCTCGATGGCATGGGTATAGAAGATCCGGAAGAAAAACTGAATATATACTTCCTT
>JAUPKV010000065.1 GCA_030837265.1 Methanobacteriota archaeon | reverse complement strand
AAGGGAAGTACGGAGAAGAAAGTTAGTATGGACGATGTTGTTAATTCTCTATTATGGCGTTTGTTCAAATGGCGTTTGTTCAACCAATCGGAGAGTAAAACCGGAGAAATCCCAGAATCTTTTCCTCTGGACTGGGTACTTACTTCTAAACGTTTAGGGTGGATAGTATGTAAAATTTCAAGTGAATTTATATTAGGGCACAAACCAAGTGGTTTTTTTATACTTTTTATAAATACGTCCATTTTTACTTACTCCCATTTTCTTTCAGAACGCGGGATTATTCCACCATTTGCTTTAATTTTCTAAACAATTCATCGGCAATTTTTGTGGGATCTTCCGTACTCAGGAGTTTGAGCTTCATTTCTTCTGCAAAATCCCAGAGCAACTCGATACATTCCCGATACTTTTCACAAGCTCCACATTCCCCTTCATGTTCATACCAGACTTGCATTCCGTGTTTTGCGGATACAAAAATTATTGCATTGGTTTTGAAGGGGGCCGATCTACCGAAGAGTATCCCTTTTTTTGAGTCCAGTTTTTCTACATCTATCCTGTTTGCACTGGCCATCTCAAGCAGGGTTTCTTCAATGCGCTTATCCATACTGAGGAGAGCTCTTGAGACTGCCTGTCTGGATATTCCAAATTGCTTCGCTATATTGATATTCGGAAGCCCATCTCGGCGCAGGGCCCAAAATTCAAACTGTTTTTCATCTACCGGAAGGAACATGTGTAAACATAAAAACATTGACCGTATATAATTGTTTTTGAGTAAAAACGGTAATTAGTAGGCTAGCGCGACACCAATGGCGACTTATTATATAGTTTCTGATACTCCCTCTTCAATTCAAGCAACTCCTCGTGTTTTCCACTCTCAACAATCTCTCCATCTTTTAGCACATAAATAATATCAGCATTTTTTACGGTCGATAGACGGTGTGCGATAATTATTACTGTCATATCCTTTGAAATTTGATCAATTGCTCCCATTACACGTTGTTCAGCTATGTTATCAAGTGAACTTGTTGCCTCATCTAATAGCAAAATTTCAGGTTTTCGCAAAATTATCCGTGCGATCGCAATCCGTTGTCGTTGCCCTCCAGAAAGCTTGATCCCCTGGTCACCAATTATTGTATCGTAACCCTCAGAGGTTGCCATAATAAATTCATGAGCATCGGCAAGCTTTGCAGCTTCGATAATTTCATCATCATTGCAGTCCAGACCAAATCTGATATTCTCTCGAATGGAGTCGTGATAAATAAATGTCTCCTGTCCAAGATAGCCCAGTCTCTTCAAATAATCTGAATGATTAAATTCTTTAAGATTTACTCCATCGACAAGGATTTCTCCGGATGTTGGCTGATACAAAAGTGCTAGCAAATTTGCAACCGTGGTTTTTCCGGCACCAGAATTACCGACAATTGCAGTTTTTGTGCATTTCTTAATTGTGAACGACAAGTTGTTAATAGTATATTTCTGAGTGTCACTGTATCTGAAAAAGATATTTTTAAAAACAATTGAGTCTTGAAACCGGAACACTTTCTTCGGCACATAATTTAGAGAGCTGCTCATATTATTTTTCTCTTGTAAAAAATTGTACACTACTTCAATTGCAGGAAATTGCTGTACTATAGCACCAAACTGTGACTGACAACTATTTAGGGCAGGTATTGTCCTATAAAGAGCAAGCAGAAATGTTCCAAATACTCCGATGTATGGTAAAAAATGACCATCAGTTGAATAGTAAAGTCCTGCAGCACCAAGTGAAATAATCAGAAAGATCAGAAGGTTATTTGCTGCACCTGGAAGCCGTTGAAGAATTATGGCAAATACATAACTTCTTTTAATATTATACACTGCTTCATTATATTTTCCAGCCCAGAAATCGATTGAATCAGTAATAAATATTGTTTTAATTCCTGAAACAAACTCATTATATATGACAGATTTTGAGAGTGCGAAGTGGTTCAAAACCAATGAATGTTTGTAAATTTTCGAAAAAATAATGTTCTTCATGAGAAAAATATAAAAGGCTCCAAGAATCAGCATAAAAGTACTAATCTTAAAGGATACAATAAAAATAAATGAAAGGTAGAACAGACAAAGTAGTATATTCTGAAGAAAACCTACAATATTAAAAACAGCATTTCCTGTTTGCTCCACTGCTTGCTGCCCAATATATAGAATATCACCCTGCTTATGTGTGGCAAAATATTCATACGGCTGATTTTTCAGGGCATTAAAGACCGAGCGGTCAGTTGTATCTCTTACAGTAGCAAATGTTTTGCTTCCAAGATATGAAACGCTTACTTCTACTCCCGCACTAATTATGCTTACAATAGCAAGCACAATAGCAGATAAAAGAAACGGATTAAGATTTCCATAGTTAACTGACTGATAAATCTTATCAATAAAATTAGAGCTCTGATTGATACTGAGTCCATAGTTAATAATTGGATAGATCAGGAAAACTCTAAAAACATCCAAAAAGCTGAAAACAATAAGACTGATGAGATAGAAGCCTAACAGTTTTTTGTGTGGTCTAAAAAGGAAATAGAGTATTTGAAGCGAATATTTCTCATTAGTCATTGAAACGAATTCCTTAGTGCGTATCCGATGTTTTGTTTTTCTCATTTTCTTAAAGGTCTGGTACTACCCGATCGTCTAATCATTATGTGTATTATAACAACAATACCAATGTTTGAACTCATCTCGGCGCAGGATTCAAAATTCAGATTATTATTTCCACCAGGATAAGTCGATGTAAACATACACATATTGACTATATATAGTTACCCATATGGAACTTTTAAATTCCTATAAAAAGATTACAAAACTGAAAAGCAGTAATTTGCAATATTTAGATTTATAACCTTAAATCTTTGCAGTGAATTATGTCTTACAGTCGAAAATTATGGAAATTTAACATTTTAGCTTATTTAACTGCGAATGAGATTATTCCATAGTATGTAAGAGTTGGTTCCATAGTATGTAAGAGTTGGCTTGCTTGGTTCTATAAAATTCTCGGAGGATGGACGAATTTATTGTTCGACGCTAGCTGGAAAAAACTCTTATCTTACGAGGACTTTACAGAACTGACATAAACATATTTTATATACTCGTTATGAGATTAATATAAATATGTTTTTGAATTTTTTGCAACGGAACCCAGAATCTTGTATATCCCCCAATATGCATTTACGAGAGTTTGCGCTTCATGACAGTGACGTTGGTATTATCCCCTTTCAAAAAAAATCCCTTTTTTCTCATTCTTCTCTTTTCTTTTTTCAGCTGAACTATAATATTCAACTGTTTTTTCATATTCGTCGTTTTTTCTTGCCATCATATTATGAAAATTGTCGAAATCGCACATTTTAATTCATCCTTACAGAATTCAGTTTTCTTCTATCTCCTCGAGATTTATACACTTTCATATTTATTTTCGTAAAGTTGCAATCTAGGATCGTAACATCTTATATTTTTGGGAAAAATAAGAGGTAAAAAAGCGAAGAAATCTTAAATAAAAATCCATTCCATTTTTCATTAACGATTTGCTAGGGTGCATTTTATAAGAGTTATAACCCTTAATGAACTAAATCAGAAACCGATATTAATTTGGTTGCTTCAACGGTTAGGTACTCTTATCAACACTTATGGTTTATAATTAAATATAATAGTATAAATATGTTTTGAGTCCATCCAAAAAATAATATTATGCTTAAATTATAAATCTACTTCATTTGTATTTTTTAGTTTTATCGAAACACTTTTACTCATCATTTATGCACAGGTTTTACGTGAATCCCATCCATATCAAAAAGGGTTTGAGGCGAAATTATTTCAGGATAAAAAAATAAATTATTATAGGGTAAAACATGATTTTTTTGAATCTGAAAAGCAAATGGGAGTAAAAGTTTCTCACAATACTTCAAAATACTGGAAGCTTATTACAAGTTAATGGAAGCAAAGGAAGTCACACATAATTAACAAATCTAAGCAAACGATTGAGCTGATCCCCCATGCACCTGAAAACTAAACAAATCCTCGCAGTCTTTGAAGAGATCAATAAAATCCCCAGAAACTCAAGAAACGAAGAGAAGCTTTCTAACTGGTTGCAGGATTGGGGGAGAGAAAGAGGCTTTGAGGTAAAAGCCGATGCACTAAACAATGTCCTTATCAAAGTCCCGGCAACTCAGGATTCTGAACATTCACCTACAATTATCCTGCAGGGGCATATGGACATGGTCTGTGAGAAGTTAAAGGACTGCGAACATGATTTTTCAAGGGATCCGATAAAATGCGTTTGCGACGGGGATTGGATAAGAGGGGAAGGGACTTCTATCGGGGCGGATAATGGGATAGCGATTGCAATCGGACTGGTGCTTGCAGAAGCCGGAAAAAAAGGAGAGATTGAACATCCGCCGCTTGAACTACTCTTTACTGTAGATGAGGAGATTGGCTTAATGGGGGCAAGGGGACTTGAGGCTGGTTTCTTTGAAGGAAAGCTGCTCCTTAACCTGGATTCCGAGGATGAGGGAGTTTTCATAGCCGGATGCGCAGGAGGGCAGAACTCGCAAATCACATTTCCTTTAGAATGGGAGTCCCTTTCCAGTGAAAATATTGATTCATTCGGATTTTTCAGGCTTTCAATTGAAGGGCTGGAAGGCGGACATTCAGGGGTTGAGATCCACAGGCAGAGAGCGAACGGAATTCATTTGCTTGTAAGGGCGCTGGCCGGGCTTCGAGGAAGAATTGGAGCCGAGAATATAAGGCTTATATTTCTGAGAGGGGGCAGCGTCCATAATGCTATCCCCAGCAGTGCGGAAGCGTTTGTCGCGCTACGGAGGGAAAAAGCTGTAAAGGCTGAAGAAATTACTTCTCAGCTCCGGAAGATGTTTCAGGATGAATATGCAAAAACGGATCCTGGTCTTTTTCTGAATCTCACCGAAATCGATAAAGGAACAGTATATAAGATTCCGGACAAGAAAATTCTCAGAAAAGAAATCCCTCACGAGAAAATATTCTCTGCTACGGTAGAAGAACGTTTGATAAGCCTGCTACTTGGGTTGCCTCACGGAGTTTACAGAATGTCGGATACTATCCCAGGGCTTGTGGAGGTTTCTAATAACCTGGCGACCTTAAGGACTGAAGAAAATGAAGTAAGGATATTATCAAGCCAGCGCAGTTCTATTATTTCCAGTTTGACAGTAATTACTGAAAAGGTTGAGGTTGTGGCAAAACTGGCAGGAGCGCAGGTTGAGCACGATTCCGGATATCCTGCCTGGGAACCAGACCTTGAATCCGGGCTGCTTTCGAAATGCAGGCAAGTTTACATGGAAACTTTTGGAAAAGAGCCGAAAGTCGACGTCGTGCATGCAGGACTCGAATGCGGGATTATCGGCTCAAAATGCAGCGGCATGGAAATGATTTCTTTTGGACCTACAATAAAATATCCACACTGCCCAGCAGAAAGAATTTTCATCCCTTCGATTGAAAAAGTCTGGATTTTCCTTGTAAACCTCTTAAAAAGTTACTGCTGAGTGAAAGTGCCACAACTTTTGTTAACTTTATGAATTTGTTTTTTAGTGTATTATTTCATGTCTTCCACTGACTTAGCCGCTCCGGCAAATTCCTTTCCAATTAACGTGAGTAGCTCGGGTGTTAAGATTCCCTGTGAGACCAGCACTCCTCCAGCTTCACTAATCGCCTGATTGAGATTTTTTGCCCACAAGTGTTCGATTATAAAAACAGCAGCAGCAGTATTTTCAGGAATGCCCTCGGTTATCTCAAGAATGTCATTGTCTGTAATGCCATAATTCTCCCGGGCGGCTGCCCTGGCTCCGGCCTCCATACCTGCCACAGTTCCTTCTTTTCCACCGGCTCCAAACCCCATGAGTCCGCCTATGAAAGAGCCGAACTGTCTTCTCTCCTTTTCTTCCAGTTCTGTTGCAGCCATGGAAACTACATTTCCATCCTTATCCTTCCACATAAACAAAAGGTCAATAAGCCGGATAATACCCTTCGCCAGAACGGAATTAAGCTCAGGATTGATCCGGGTATGAAAATCCGGATTTTCGAATAAGATAACTAAAAGCTGTATCGGTCCGTATATTTCTTCCTTCATTTATTTGCCCCCCATTGAAATCTTCCTGCTGTCAGTTCCTTTCAGTTACAGGAGAATTTACAAATTTATTCAATTTCATTATCTTACTTTGAGATAAGTTCTTCGACAGCCACTTTATTGTTCCATAAAACTGCCCGGAAAATAGTATTAAAAATTAAATATAAATTTTATTTTACGCGATCTTCATAAGTTTAATCTGTCTGGATCTAATCTGTCCGGATCTAACCTGTCCGGATCTAACCTGTCCGGATTTAACCGATCTAAATTTGATCTATGTTTTCCTGTCTAAGGTCACTTTTCAACTTTTTGGTTCTATCCCTTGGATTATTTTTCTTTCCAGGTATGTTGTCCCAAATATTTTTTCGTTATCTAATGTCAGTGGTTTCTAAATTCTGAAACGTCTCAGGCTCATGTCACACTAAAATTATAACATTTGTTTCGCACATATATGAGGTAATAAATGAGGTGGTAATACGACCCTGGAACGGAAAAGATTCATACTGGCTGCAGGTATCTTGCTTCTTTCAAGCATTATAGCTGTAAATCTCCTGTTTGAAAAATCGCCGGTGGTGATCCAGCTTGATGGAGACAAATTCAAGATCCTGGACATTCCGTATGTATACACTGTAAAAGAAGCATATATTCTACTTTTTTCCGGATTTTTTGGGGGTCTAGCGCTAGCTCAGGTTTTGCTGTCCCTGGGGCTTCAAAATTCAACTCTTATTGCTGCGGGATCTGCAGCACAGGTACCAACTCTCGATATTCAAGCTGAAAAAGTCCTGGAAGGGAGTTATGAGGTTTCTCTCGAAAATTCTTCTATTGAGGAACCCCGCTCTGTCAGGGCTAACGTTGATCCCACGGAGGTCCTTTTGCGAGCCCTTGAAGGAGATGAGAGAAAAGCCGTTGAATTGATCGCAGCAAAAGGAGGAAGAATTCTCCAGAATGAACTCGTGAATTCCCTCGATTTTTCGAAAGCCAAAGTTTCCCGAGTTCTTATGAACCTTGAAAAGCGGGGCATAATAACAAAGAAAAAATACGGACTCACAAACTGCATTTCGATAGCTGATGAGCTTAAGAATAATATAGGGCTGGAGGCGAAATGAAATGAAGAAAAGTACTTTGATTTCGATTTCAGTTTTAGTTCTGGTCCTGGCTCTGGGGGGAGTATGGTACTTTGGAAGTGGAGCCTCTGTAAAAATTGTTGATATGCACGCTTCTCCTTTTGGGGCCGGTGATTCCGGTATGCTGAACATAACGCTTCAAAATAATGGTTTTAAGCACGTGGACGTTTGGCTTGAGATTGAGAATGCTTTCGTAGATGAAAACGGGGTGAGCTACTCAACATCAAGGCTGATAATTTCCGATAATTCTAAAAGTCCTTGGGATGAAGGATCAGTCACTCTTCAGAAGCCGATCAAACTTAATCCTGGAAATAATTCGTTTAGTGTGTGGCTCGGATATAGACTACCGGGAGAGTACCCTGTAAAGGTTAGGGTCCTTGAGAATAGGAGGCTTCTGGATGAAGATACTTATCATGTAAATGTCCCGTTTCCCGAATTGCATTTGAAGCTTGAGAATGAGATTGAGCACAGAAATACTTCTGACGTTTATAAGGTTTATGGTTACCTCACAAATTACGGGCTGAGCTCTGCAAATAATGTGAGTACGAATTTAACTGTGACAAACGAAAAGACTGGGGAAATTGTGTTCACTTCTTCCGAATCTTATTCTGTAGGAGGACAAGATAAAAGCGCCCTTAGAGCCTGGCCAGGTTATCCATATGCAATTGTAGAAATTGCGCGTGATAAGCTCTCAGGTGATTCATTTAAGCCTATGCAGAATGTGATTATTGGGAAAGACGGAGACCGCTTCCTGCTGAATGTAACATCTCGATGGCAGGATCAGGTAACATCTTCTGAATTGCATATCCCGGCTCCGGAGGAGAGTAGGTGAGGCATATGATAAAACGAGATGAACTTTTCAGTTGCCGAAGTGCTAAGCTTTTGATTCTTATGTTTTTGCTTTTCGGAATCTGTGCTGGCTGTCTTGGTAAAGATCCTATCGAGGCTAGGGTAGATACACTGGTTCAAGGTCTCGGAGATAAAGACGAGAGAGTCAGTTCTACTTCAGCTAATGAACTTTGTGAGATTGGGGAACCTGCAGTCGATCCTCTTATAAAGGCTTTAAAGGACGATAATCCGCAGGTTCGGAGACTTGCTGCCCGTGACCTTGGAATAATAGCATCTTCTCCGATAGTTGGGGAGGATGGGGAACTGGTTCAAAACCTTTCTGCCCGTAACCTTGGAGTAACAAAGGAAAAAAAAGCTATAAATGCATTAATAGAAGCCTTGAAAGACCCAACTCCGGAAGTCCGTATGAATGCAGCTTTCTCCCTTGGCGAATTTCGAGCCCTTGAAGCTGTTGAGCCACTTATCGAGCTTTTAAAAGATGAAAATGGAGAGGTAGTTAGCTCTACGATAACTGCACTTGGAATGTTAAAAGATCCCAGGGCTACTGAACCTCTTTGTGAAGTCATTAAACGCGATGATATCAGCATAAAACCTGCTGGAGATTCTATAACACACTATGAAGGCAGTATCAGTATGCACCAGGAAGCTGTATATGCTCTTGGAGAAATCGGAGACCCGCGGGCAGCTGACACCCTCCTGGACAAATTGGGCGATAAAGATATAGGGTATTCCGCAGCTTCCAGTCTTAGTCATATTAAAGGCGAATATGTATTTGGAAAACTCATTAAACTGTTGGACAGTAAAAATCCTACAACTCGAACCAACGCCATAGTCGTATATGAGTTTAATCCAGACCCTGCTGCTGTTCCTATTCTGATTAAAATGCTGAATGACCAGGTTCCAGAAGTGCGCAGGGAAGCCGCTAACGCACTGAGTCAATTTAAAGAGTCTGAGGAAATTGCCCAGACCGAGCAGCCTCTAATTAATGCTCTCGGAGACAGTAAAGTCGAGGTGCAGGCTGCTGCAGCTAGTTCTCTTGGAAGCATTGAAAGCAAAAAAGCGATACCGCTCCTTGCAAAGCTCATCCAGTCTAAAGATCCTACTCTTTGTGAGGCTGCTATTCGCGCCCTGGGCAGGTATAAAGATCCTGAGGCTACGGATTCTCTTATTGCCGCCCTTCAGGACAAGAACTGGAGGGTAAGATTCGATATCGTTTATTCCTTTATGGAAATGGGAGATACTCGAGCGGTTGATCCTTTGATTCCTTTACTTGGGGACGAAAATTATAAAGTAAGGCAAGGTGCTGCAACCGTACTTGGAAAACTTGGCGATAGGAAAGCTGTTGAACCTCTACTAAAGGCTCTTGAGACCGAAAGAGAAGAAGAAGTCAGGAACTCGGAGGTTCAAGCCCTTGGGATACTGGGAGGATCCGAAGCTATCAAAGGTTTGAGCCGAATTAGCTCTGATAAAGACGAATATAAGTTCGTCAGGACTAATGCGGAAAAGTCACTCGTGATACTCAAGGGAGGTGGGACAGTGAATGCTACCTCTTTTATTTAATTGATCTTTGGACCTATATCTGGATGCGAAGACACGGATTAAATGAAATAAATTTCGAAATGAAGTCTTTTCAAGATAAAAAGTTCCACGAACACTCAAATCTTTGCAATCTACAAGTTGGTGATTAACAACAGTTAGTATGTGTGAGAACTCACTAGATTCGGGATAATTGAATAAATACTAAAGTTTAGTGAAATTAAGTAACTTTAGACTTAAAAAAGTCCATGGGATAACTCCACATCCGCAGAGGCAGGAATAAGGAGGAAACAACTTAATGAAGATATATACATCATTTTTATTAGCCACTCTTATTGTTTTAATTGCAGTTGCAGCAGACAATGCAAGTGCAGCAGACAATGTAAGTAGTATGACCAATGCTTATGACGCTGTTGATACCAATTATAAATTGGGACCTGATGAAC
>JAUPKV010000655.1 GCA_030837265.1 Methanobacteriota archaeon | reverse complement strand
TGTTAACTGCCCACGAGAGAGCGAAAAATATAGCCAGGGTCTCGTGGAAAGGATAAATCCAGTATCCGGCTATTGAGCCCAACAGTTCCATGTAACAGCCTAATGCCACACTTAAAACCACTATTGAGGTGTTCCATTCAATTGAGTGCTTCGAGGAGTAGAGAAAGCCAATGGCGAACATGAATGCATACATCACTCTCACATTATTATTCGATATGGCCAGATATCCCTCCAAGTAAGAAAACAAGATAAAGATTGCAAATATCCCTAAAAAAGGAAGTGTTTTCCAGCTTTTTATTTTCTTAAAGATCTCTAATTCCCTCAGCCATGCAGTTAAGAAGTCTGAAAGCTGTAATATGACGGCCATCATCAATATCCAGCCAGAGATGGTGAAAATGGTTACATCGGTACTTCCAGTATATTGAAGAAGTCCTGCCTTTATATTGGTATTTTCTACTACATAACAGACAAGAGAAGATAATGTAAGAAGCGTTATAAGGTGAATGGTCTTCATTCTGGCTGAAGCAAGAGCAGCAATTGCTATTGCCAGAATGAAGCTGCACTCAAAGAGTAGGTTGGATTTCCAAATATATCCATCTTGATAGTAGCCGATAGCTAATCCCAATGCCACCAGACCTATCAAGCTGACATTGATCACTCTCCTGGTGATATCTCCTGCAGTGCTTTTGATCCCCTTGAGATTAATGTAGACTAAATCATTCAGGAGCTGGAGAAATACCGGTACCAGATAACGCAATACCGGCAGGCGGGCAGTATCGTACATCAGGAAGTCCGCCCCAATATCAAAAAACGTCTCCCAGCCGGGAAACATCAGTATGAGCTCTACGCCCCATTCAAAAAAGTCCTTGACCAGTGGATCAGGGCGCTCCCAGTTGCCATCCTTAGGATGGGGATAAGGCAGGCTGTTGATATCGAACTGTGCCGTAGCGTCTCCCAGTCCCGTCTCCCAAGCCAGCTTGATATGCACGATGTCCAGGGGCTTGTAGCCCATTAATTGGCAGGCAATGGAGTCAGCCAGGACCACATCATTGGAGGCGATGATGGTCTCATAGTATAGTGGAGTTGCAGAAAGAGGGCCTATTCCCTCGCCGCCTATGCTTCCGTCGATTATAACCAGATTGGGAGTAAAGGCAGAATTTACCTCCAGGATGGTATGCTCAATGCTTTTTTTGTGGTACTTGGCTTTGTCGATGTCCGGAAATGTGCCGTACATATTCTTCATGCCCAGGGTAACTCCGGTGAGGAGATGAGTCTTCATGGTGGGGACAGAGATGATCACATCGGCATCGATCAACTCCTGCGATACTTTCTCTATGCCCAGAGCGCTCTCCTGGCCAAAGTCGAAGCGCACGATCTTGGTCTCGGAGAGGTTGACCAGATCCACTCCCTTCTTCTTGGCCCATTCCACAAATCCTGAATCCTTCGCAGCCGGCCAGAACTTGGTCCAGATCATGTCGGCATCGGCAAAGGCAGGCTTGCCTCCGGCAGAGAGGATGAGATCTGCCAGGACATCGGCTACCTTGATGCTGGTGAAAGTTCCCATCCTATCAGGCACTCCTCCGCAGATGTTGATCTTTACCAGCACCTTGTCGCCCTTCTTGACGAACCTACCTATGCCGCCCAGGGAGTCGACGGCGTCCTGCACACACTTTCGTATATCCTCACCCCTCTTAACCGAATAAACCGATGAATTCGTGGAATCAGCTGCTTTATCTGCTATCTGCGGGCTATAGACACCTGTGGCCTCTCCGGGTTCGTCGGAATTGCTATCGCTAATTATATTGCTATCGTTTTTGCTATTGCTGATGCTCTTTGCGTGGGCTCCATTCTTGCTCTTGACATCAGAGTATTTGTAGACCTCCCGGGAAATGCGCCTTCTCTTTTTCAGGAGCAAGGGGTAGGCATATCCGGCAAGGATCCAGATAGGATAGAGCAAAAACAAAAAAAGGACGACTATTTTGGGTACCATCGATTTTGTAATATGAGTTATATTGCTATGGAACATGAATTCCGAGCCTTTCATCTGGGAAAAAAACGGGAATGGACAGCGGATAATATCCGCATAAAGAAAAACACTGAATATTACGAATATGAGGACAATTGCCAACCCCACAACTATCTTAGCATGTCTGCTCCATTCCATTTTCTTGCCTAAAAAATAGATTCCCAGACCAAAAAGTAGAAGCAAAGGTGGATCTATGATAAAACTCATTGTCTGCACCTCAGTTTGTCTTTTATAAAAATAAAGTATGGAGATGACATCCAAATTTACTCCATCAAATTTTTTAAAGATTTTTGTAGGATCGATTTTGATACACTAAGAGTCCATCTTAAAAGCAAGAACTTGCTTATAAATTGCATCATTCAAACTATCCGTTATGCACTCAGATTATTACTTCAAATTGTAAATTTGTGATTGTCCTCTAAATTTTGCAGATAAACTCTTAATTAATCTGTCATCAAATCTTTATTGTTTGCAGTATTGGCATATGCAATAATGGTCGGATCAGCACTTGCATGTCATCCAGTGTTGAAATGATGATCCTTCGGCAATTTCAGAGTATTTTTAAACTCATATCCCCCCTCCTATCGCTAAATGCAGTAAAAAGCGTGATCATTTATATCGAATGTTATCTTTCTTTGCTATATTCCGGTTATGCTTGACTACTGTTACCGAACTATTTTTCACCTAGGAACACTTTTTATAATATTTCCATGTTAAGCGGCTTATTAAAAAAGATAATGGGAGAAAAAAATAAGACACGTTTTTAGGGCTAAGATGCTAGCAAGAAATAGCTTTTGTATATGGAATAGTAATGTATATTATTTTTGCATCTTTTTATCGCAAGCTAAAAAATAATTATTAATTACGTTTTGATCAGGAGAATGATAACATGGATAAAGAAATATCAATTCAGAAAAATATTATCTTGGATGAAATAATAAATGCTAGAAGAACCCACCGAAAATTTAAGCCGGAATTTCCTTCGGAAAACGATATTAATAGTATAATTAATGCAGGCCTCCATGCTCCATTTGCTGCAGCAGCTCTTATCAAGGAAGAAGATTATTTCCGCAGATTTTATGTCATGAAAAAGGACTCAAAAAGTATGTTAACTGTGGCTTCCCTTATTTTCGAGGAAGTAATAAAAATGGCCTCAAATCTTGAATTCGCAATGGAGAGAGACTCCGAGTTTCATCAACAAGCCATTGGATTTGCAAAAAGACTTGAAATGATCAAAAAGATAGGCAAGGTTCCTGGCGTTGGGTCAGCCCCTTACTTCATTGTTGTAGCTGAAAAGAAAGGTTTCCCAGCCGTTGAGCAGCAGTCAATTGCTCATTGTCTGGAAAATATGTGGCTAAAGGCAACTGCACTTGGTCTTGGATTCCAATTAGTTTCTGCGACATCTCAGATGGATGACAACTCCGAATTCTGTTCGTTGCTCGGGATTAATCCGGGTGAATGGGCTTTTAACGGGTGCGCTATAGGCTACCCCGATGAAGAGCTATGTCATTCTATCCGTCCTTTGTTTGAGAAGGTGACTTACTGGCTTGAATGAGAGTAAAACAATAAATGAAACTAATATAAGATTGGAATTAAATTTAATTTGTTTTCCCAAATTCGATATTATATACTCTGTTCTTCACCTATTATTTGTAAAATAACCTGTGCTGTTGCTTTCTCAAACATGTCACCAAACTTTGCAAGCTTCTTAATTCGCTCAGGATCTTGATCATAAACTTCTCTAACTTCATCAATTATTTTTTGAGAAACCAAATTTAGTCACCTATTTTAATTTTTTAATAATTTCAATTATATATCAAAATATTTATAAGTATTCTGATTTACTTTGATAATTAAAGAAAAAATATGGAAAGTAAATCTTCTATTTACGAAATGTAGACACTTATAATTGATAATATGGAAAATAATTGATAATATGGAAATAATAGGTTCAAGAGTACAAAACAGTATCAAAAAATTCCATAAAATTAATATAATTTTCACAAGCAGTTGGCTTGATAATTAATTCAATAGTATTGAAATTTCAAACAAAAACTTGATTTTCCATATTGTTCAATCTTTTGAGCAATTCATTTAATATAGATTCAACTTTCATTAAACAAGAAATAAGAAGGAATAATAGAGTCAAAACACAACTAAAAATAGTTGAATAGTTTCTTCAGAAAATCAAAATTAAGGGAGTAAGTTTTCTGCTTTGGGGAATATAATTTTGGAGTAAGGCTTTTCAAATAGCCGTTTCTCAACTCTATTTGATTAAAACACGTAATAATATGGGGGAATAATAGGTGATTCAAAAGGAAATCAGTGGTTTTTTCGTTTATATGTTATTGGAAGTTTTTGTGGCAATTTCCGTATTTTTAATGTTATTACCTCAAGTGATTAATTATTAGATAATTTTATTTTTATATATTTCATTAAAATAAATATAAAGGAAATGTGACATCGTCAAGTTTTTTTCCTTAATTGGTAGAAGTGGTATGCATATGGCTGCCAGGTATCTTTGATGGTTCCGTCTGTGACATTTACTGTTCTGTTCTCCCATAAGACATCATAAGTTCCGTTAAACACACCGGTAATTGTTGCATTATTTTCAGTACCGTTTGCTTCAGTAAAATCAAGCATACTTGATGATGCAACTAATTTTTTACCGTCGGCATCAGTGAAATCGTAGGCAGTAACAGCAGAGATCGTTAGACCCGGACCTGAAGAATTCGGACTGTAAGTTACGTTTTTAGTGCCGCTAGTTACATTTGTGCTCAGTAGACTCCTGTTGCCTTCCATAATCCACGGCCAAACCTGCTCATATCCTGGCTTAAAGCTAGCCAACCCGGTATCACACGGAGTCCCTTTTGCATATTTATTAGCATATGAAAAAACACCCTGTGCTCCTCCTAAAATTCCCATGACGATCTGACTTATCTGGCGGTCACTTACTTTTTGCGTAGTATTCAAGTCCGGATCGACCGGATTTACCATGCAGGCTTCACCAAACGTTTCAGTTGTTGAAAATATGGTTTTCCCCGCATTTTTCCAGGCAGGGCCATTAGCAACAAGAATGCCATATACCCAGGCGTGCGGTCGTTCAGGATGAAATTTAGTGTAGGTTGTAAAGAAGGCAATATCCAAACCCGGAATAAAAGCTGTATCGCCACCTTGCGACATGGCACCAAAGTAAGTGCCGGCAACAGCATTGGGAAAGTACTTCTTCATAGCCTTATGCATGGCAATTATTTCGGAAGGATTGTTTGGCTCGTCCAGGAAATAGACGCCATAAAAATCATTATCAGTAACGCCCAAATCCCTCACTCCTTTCCAGAAACTTTCGGTACTCATTTCCGGGCCGCCTGTATTTACCAGGTATTTATTAACTCCTAACTTTTTTGCAATTCTAATGTTATCAACAAACTCTTGCGGAGTTATGGAAAAAGTCCATCCGAAGTGGATAAGCGTTGCATTATCTTCTATACAGGTATTACCGTCCTCGCATCCCATATACCCATATGGTGGGATTACTCCGCGTGGATACGGAAATCCGTTATTTGCCGGCAATTCTTTATGCGAAGCATTTTGTTCGCTAGCTGTTAAAGCTGCAGATGACCCATTAATTAAAAAACAAACCAGGACTATCGAAATCAAAGATCTTAAGCATAGATTAACCTTCTTTTTCATATTAATACGCCCCCCTTTCCTTTTTACCTTTTTTAAGTAAGTTATTTATTCAGTAATTATTATAACGTGACATTGTCACATTACCTACCAGCATCATTATAATTACATATTTTTATAAATATTATTGTATTATAATTAAACAAATAACAGAAGACTCCATCCAATCAAATAAACTCTTTGTAGAAAGATACATAATTGGAATGCATGGCACCATCCCATGGTATTGGTAATGCCTACAATGCTTATTATTCGATTTTTACAGGAACAAATCATGGTAGCCAGAACAATAGAGATGTAAATAGAGATGAAAATCGAGGAGACAAAACTGATAAGGTAGGAATTGTCAAAATAGTTTGGATTTGAGTGAAAAGAGATTTTAGTACATGAAAACGAAGTTAATTTGACAATGTCAAGTTAATTCATAGAATAATAAATATATTTATTAATTAATATACATCTATAGATAATAT
>JAUPKV010000654.1 GCA_030837265.1 Methanobacteriota archaeon | reverse complement strand
CTATGGGCATCGCAATATCTGCGCGTACAAATCCCGAACTGCTCACATAGATATTATATTTATTGGAGTTATGTATTCGAGTGATGGTAGTTTCGGGGATAACAAACCCTACGCACCCAAGCTTTTGGTCGTTTCTGTAAAATTTGTCCTCAGATCCTATGAAAGTTGTTGTTTTGCTTTGGTTAAGATAAGCATAGACTGCCGGAAAATCCACATTTTCTTTTGTAGTTAGACTCGCAACTCCCTTCTGATCTGGGGACTCATTCTTTAGCTGTTTAAGAAATTCTCCAGATTCAGTTTCATTAAGCTCTAAACTCCTTCCTAACATTTTAAGCATCCAGGAGTCATCCGGAAACATGGAAGGCATCTGAGACGTAATATCACCTGCATCATTATGATGAGAATAATTAAAGAGTGTTACAAGCGTTTGATTATTCTCCTCTTTTTTAAATTCGAGATACGTGTTTAAGTTGTAGTAGAGAGCTACTCTTGATACCCGGTAGTCTGTTTTAAACCTCTCCTCAAGAGATTCGACATTTCCAGGTTCTATTAAATTTGCATTATCCAGCCTGGTATAAGGTCCACTGAGTTCATATCCTGCTTTCTCTGCTTTTGTGATAACGGAATTGTAATCAATGGGTCCGACGTCGACAGTATCTCCATAATAAGAGGCTTCATCATTAATACCCATTAACATAAAAAATCCAAATAAGCCCACATAGAAAAGCACAACCAAACCTGTAGATATCAATAGCAAATATTTTAAAATTTTGAGGGGTTTATTCATCTTAGGAACCTCTGATTTCACATTATTTAGCAGGATATGCCCTTCTTAAAACCCGAAATGCCCGAAAAAATTTCAAAACCTCTTTATTCAAAGACGGCTCAAATCCATTATTTACCGATGATAAACTTACACCGTGTACTACTGATTTTAAGAAATGTGCACTTTTCAGGATCTGTGAGTATTTTTTTTGATTATTTCCAAACTTGTAAAATTGTTATTATTACAAAAAGTCCATAGTGCCTAATAAATATTTGTAATTGCTTTAAATTCTAAAATGTTTGGAAATTTATAGGATTTAAGGACTTAAAATAGGGAAATAATGTCAAATTTATTTCGTCACGAAGCTCGCGAAGGAGAAGATCGACAAGAACCGGAAGACGGTTGAGGAGCGCAAGACCTTCGGAGTCAACAAGGCGTTAAGGAATCCTTACGCCTAAAATTTTCTTTTTTTCGTCATTGGAATTATTTGGAGTTATTTAGCTGAATATGGGGATGTGAAGGTTTCTCATCCCCAAGATGATTCCACTGAAAACGTGCCAAAATTTATGCAAAACTTATATTGATTCTGTAGTTTTTTTCTTTACTATAAAAATAGAGTTTGTCTTATTCATGTATTAGAAGAGGAATTTGTAATGAAGCCTGATAGTTTTGGTGATTACTGATAAAAATCATTTCATACACGCTTCTACTAATGAACACCCCAATGGTGTAAGTGTATAATTTTCTCCGCGATTAAAAACGTATGTTGCAGTTTTAGTAATTTCATTTTTACTAAGGGAGTCATAGTTCCATATGCATTGAACTCTCCTTAAGTTAATCAAACTTACGTAAACATCTGATTCTTGAGCATTTACATTTTTAATAATTTCATATGTGTTTACTTTATTTTCATTATAATCAGTTATTTTATGTAGATTGGTTTTATCTGGCAGATTTTCATAAATATATTTTAAAATTTTTGCATCAAGAGAGGTTAGATCCTTTAAAATGTCAATGAAAGCAGATCTTATTTCCTTATTGAAATTTGGATCTAAACTATTTGCTATCAATTTGCACCAAATTTCTCTCAAATCATCATCGTCTTCAAGAAGGGCATTATCTATAAGCGGTATTCCAAGTTTCGGTGGAATCATTCTTAGATTTTTACAGCCTCTTTCATCGAGTATTGTGTTGACCTTATCTAGTATCTTTACCTGATTCTCCCACCGATTGAACTTTTTATTATCTACCCATTTACCAGCTAATTCCATAAGTGATTCATCGATATACTTTGCAATGAACCCAGGTATATTACTTACCTTTTCTACCACGGTTGTAGCAAGTTTTGCACCTTCAGTAGTAGCTTTTGCCCATTCTTCAGATCCAGACATACTGACAATATAACAATTGTTTAAATAAAAACCCTTTTCTTTTATGTTTTAATGAAAAAATATCAGATTGAATCGCCGCATACTTATGTAAGAACAATTGTTACTTTTTTCTTTGATATTTGTGGCAGCTGCAGCTTCTTCTTTTCTTCTTTTTTGCCAGTGACCGCCCGATATCTGCTCACTTCGTGAGCATGCGGGCGTGGAGGGAAGTTTTCAGATTAGATGGTTAAAAAGAAATTTGAAAACTAAGAACCTATCGATCAAATTTGAGTATGAGATTGAGAAGGGTACAAAAATCACAATCATTGAAAAAAGATAATTTGTCTTGTCGACTAATTGGCAGCTGACAATTCTAAATTACCTGACAAGTATAAAGTGCCATAATTTGAAGCTAGCACTGTACTACCAAAATATAGGCATCAAAAATCTGAGACAAAAAAGAAAGGGAAGTAATTCCCTTTTAATTGGTTCACGTTTATCAAGTGTCTTATATCATTTTTTAGTTTTAGTTGTTGTCTCGTTGATTAGCGAGATCGCTTCAGCAGGAATATAGACTTTACCAGTTACTGGAGCATAGATAACTATTCCATCAAGTTCATGAGTCACTCCATCCCTGACAAGAATATTCTTGTCAACTGGCAGTTCGGCATTTCCAATTCTCAGAACAGGGTTTGAGGAATTTGTCATATCCATCATATATTCGTTTTTATCCAGTTTTCCGTCCCCGTTGTCTTTGGAGAAAACATCGCCAGCTTCGACAAACAAGCACGAATTAGTGTCATTTAATTCAAATCCCATTTCTTTAGCTATATATCTCGCAATCTCAGTGTTATCTACATGACCTGTAAGGCGGTCGGGCCCATAATCCCAAAGCGGGACATCTGAACCGTCGTGCCCATTAGTAGTCCAACCGATAACTGTGTGGTTTTGACTGATTACCTTACTAAGTGCATAGTCTAGTGGGTAACCTTCATTGTTATAGAGGTTAAGAATTTCAGTTACATCATCATCAGTTGCATCAATTCCCCACCAGGTCTTTAGCTGCGCTTTGATATTCTCGGGAGAGCGATCTTTTCCTATTTTTGACGCAACACCTATGGAATTTAACTTCATACCCTTGAGAGGTCCAATAACATCTTCGACAGACGTGGACATGTAATCCAGGTCAGAATAGCTACCGATACTCATCCCACCAGTGTTATGATCCGGGAAAACCAGCACTAGAGTATGCCCATCTTTTTTAGCAAAGTCAACTGCAACCTTGACAGCCTTGTCAAAAGCTAGGAATTCGGTTACAGTGTAGATAGGATCATTGGCATGGTCTCCTCCGTCTACCTGGCTACCTTCCACCATGAGGAAGAAGCCATTTTTGTTCTGTGAGAGCAAATCGATAGCCTTTCCTGTCATCTGTTCAAGTGAAGGCTGATCAGGTGCTAAATAGGGTCTGTTAATATCCGATGCCATGTGGCTGCTGGCAAAAATTCCCCAGGTCTTGCCCGACGTCAGGTTCATCATTTTATCTCTGTTGTCAACGTACTGGTAGCCTCTTTCAAGAAGTACTTTTGTTAAGTTTT
>JAUPKV010000064.1 GCA_030837265.1 Methanobacteriota archaeon | reverse complement strand
ATTCTTTTTACATTTTTGTCAAGAAGCATTAGTAAGATATTAAAACATTTATCATTACAGTCAAAAAATAAAAAAGAGACATGATGACTATTTTTTACTGGAATGCGACAAAGGGAGAGCTTGATATTTTGAAAGAAGATTAGTACATTAATTCCGAATAATATCTTGTTAAATTTCGACCTAAATTGGCGAGAAAAACTGATTACTTCCTATAAACTGCGGAAAACGTTGAAAACACAGAAAATAGGGAAAAGGTCATAGCTTATCTGATTTTTCACGGCTAACGGAAAGAGAGAAGGAGACCTGCTCGCCGGAAATATAATTTTACAGTAATACTTTAGCCGGCTCAAATTATAAAGTCTAAAGAAGATACCTTATTTCAAATCATTAATAACTTCCCTTAACGCCCGCATGCTCACTTGTAAGCAGATATCGGGCGGTCGCTGACAAAAAAGAAGAAAAAGAGGCAGGATAATAGAATGTTTGCATATTGGTACATTTCATAAAGAACCTGAAAAACTCATTCAAAAAGGGTGCTCGGAATAAGATCTACACGACTTTTCTCACAACTCGAATTTTTACAACCTAATGCCATTCTTTTTTAGCTGTTAATTAGATTCGAAATTATTTTTCTTTACAGCTTTTCTCTTCTCTCATTAATACATACCATGGTGAAAAATTCTATGTCCAATGATCTATCCGGACTGTCTCATAAACCCATTGACTTTAAGGTTAGAGTGCCTGAGTGGGCTTATGACATGCTAATTGAAATGTATAAACTCAGTCTGGCTGATGGTATTAAGGCGACCTTTGAGGAGTACGCAGGAGCTGCACTTATCGTAGTCTGCTCAAAGGAGCGGTACCGGCGTAAACTTGAAGTTAATTAGTAAATTCTATGATTTTTTAATGGTAAATAATTCAGATACTGTTCAGGCACAGCAAAACATATGATGGTTTATGTAAAATAAGGAACTGCTTACTTCGATATAATTCAAATACAGAAGAGTCGATAAAAAACTGGATTAATTAAGCATCTGTAAATTCAAAATATACCAAAAACGAAGAATAAATTTACATACTAATAAATTACGTATCTTTGAATATATCATCCTTCTATATCCAAAAAGCGAACCTGGAATATTAGGGAATTGTGAACGTTTGAATGACAAGCATATAGTTATTTTTTATTAAATTGATATAATAGTCCATTAATGTTAAAGTTTCATATTTGAGGAAAAAATCTTGAAAAAATATTTACTTATTTCAGTCTCTACTTTATTCGTTCTAATAGTACTATATATTGCTGTTTCTGTCACTTATCCAAGCAAACACAATGAAATTAAAGTTGTTTGTTTGGGGGATAGTCTAACTAATGGGTATGGAAGCACCGGTGATAAAACATACCCCTACTATCTAAATCAGTTGATGCCAGATACCAGAGTTCTGAACAAGGGAATAAACGGGCAGACAACGGATCAAATTGAATCCAGATTCTATGATGACGTACTACTAAATCATCCTAATTATGTAATAATAATTGCTGGCACAAACGATTTTTTTTTAAATGTACCTGTAAATATAATAGAACAACATTTGAATGAAGTGTATTCACTTGCATTAGAAAATGGCATCACTCCAGTTTTATGTACCATTCCTCCCTCTGAAGGATTTAATAAGCCGGATCAAGTTCTGGAACTGAATAATTGGATAAAAAACAAAGCTATGCAGAAGCATCTTCCATTTGTTGATTTATACCATGTACTCGATGATCCCTCTAATTCAGGAACTCTGAATCCGGAGTATGATTCTGGTGATGGGGTACACCCAAATAATGAAGGGTATAAATCGATGGCGAATGAAATCTATAAAAGAATGAATTTGTATAAAAATGATTCTTAGGTCGTCAAGATTATTCTCATTACCTATTTTTCGGTTGACATTGAGGAAATCGAAGATTATATCGGTTACATAAAAGGCAGACTTGAATAAAAGAAAAAAATAAATCATATCTCATGCTTTTTTTATTCATTTCATATATGGAAGAGCCGGATGCTTCGCACCCGTTGAGAGTCCGGGGTTCTATGAAGCGAAAAGACAAAATGATGCCACAAAATTAGAGCCTGATTTAAAAGGATATCGTGCAAAGTTTTTCCGCGGATTAGAAGCAGAATTGATTGTCGCTGCCAGCGCTTTAATGAAACTGATCTGAAAAGCTAAAATGCCTCTCCAACTACCTCGAAGAGTGCCTAAGTTATCACAGTGCCGGTTATGTTCTTTTGCTATCATATACCGTTAACCTGTTGGCTGACCGGAGCTGTGGTTTGAATTGCCCATTAACGGGTCCTACAGCACCTTTTTCACTAAAATCAGATGAATCCTGATAGTTGTCGCTGCGAATGCTGTGCCCTTGAAGTTAATGTTCTAATTATCTTATTATAAAATGAAGCACAATTCTGTCTGATGATAGAAAAATGACTCTCACTGTGGACATAAAAGGTGATTTCACACCTCAGGAGGTAAGTGAGGTCATCCATGATGCGCTGGAACAGAATCAGCGTATAGCTAAATTCAAGATAAAAAAGTATTTGGGAATTTGTGAGAATTTTGAGAAGAAATATGGGATGGATTCAGACCTTTTTATGGAAAAATTTAATTCAGGAGAACTTGGAGATGAAGACGACTTTTTTGACTGGTATGCAGCAAAAAGAGGACTTGATATCTGGAATAAGAAGTTAAAAATCATCTCGGGGATTCGGGTATGAACTTCGAGGATTATTATTCAAAATAGAATCTCTGCTCAAGTAACTCCCTCTTATTACGCATTTTTCGGTTGATTTTGAGGAAATCACAGATTTCATTGGATATATAAAAGGTAAACTTGAATTGATTAATGTTTCAGTACTTCACTTTTTTTAATTTGTTGAGATTCAAAACAACGTCCCTGTGCTAGTGAAGTATAAATATCAGTGGCAATCACCTGAAGGGAATTTACTGAAGCGATGGGATAATGCCCCAAATCATCGAGAAATCAATATATTCCCGGATCATGTTCATGGTTTGGATGGAGTATCTTCTTCTCCTGCGATGAATTTGGAATTGATACTTGACAATGTTTTCAATATCGAATAAAAACATTCTCCATGGATTCCCCGGCATCTAGTCCTCAATGAGCAGCCGAATATTTAAATAAAAAGGAAATGTGAT
>JAUPKV010000063.1 GCA_030837265.1 Methanobacteriota archaeon | reverse complement strand
TTCTGGCTGGATAGCTCACTGTTTCGACCAATATGATAGGAAAAGAATCATCAGACCCAGGGCCTTCATGCTTGATGAATGTTAAATTATATGAAAACTAAAAGGACTCGACCAGGACGTATGCGGTCAGACTGAGATAATATCAGGATCACTATGACAGAAGTCAGTTTTAATTCCAGGGCTTTTACATATGCAAATAACGCATTGGTTCAAAAGTCAGCTTCTGAAATCCTTCTGAACTTATTATCAATTCAGCCTGGAGAAGATGTCCTTGACCTGGGCTGTGGGCCTGGGCATATCACAAAAAAGATTGCACAAATCACTGATGGAACAGTGATGGGCCTCGATGTTTCTAAAGGAATGATAGAACAGGCTATAAGCTCCAATTCCGGAATTTCCAATTTAAATTATTCTGTAATGAATGCCGAGAATCTTGAGCTACCTATCAGTTTTAATGTTATCGTATGCAATTCGAGCTTTCAGTGGTTTAAAAAACCGGAACGGGTGCTGATCAATTGCTTTAATGTGCTTAAGCAGGGGGGCAGAATAGGTGTACAGGCTCCTGCAACTCAATTATATTGTCCGAACTTTATTGCAGCGATTGAGAAAATCCGTATGCACCCAAATACAAGAGAGCTATTCAAACATTTTGAAAATCCCTGGTTTTTCCTGGAAAGCAAAAAGGAATATGAAAAGCTTTTTCGAAGTTGCGGTTTTGATATTATTTATAGTGAACTTCGAGACGAATCAAATCCTTTCTCTATTGAACAGGCGTATAAGGTTTTTCAATCCGGAGCTGAAAATGGGTATTTAAACCAATCTTTTTATACAGTACCTTTAACAGAAAAATATATAACCGCCTTTCGTGAGCTGGTTATCGAAGCTCTTAAAGAACAGGCTGATGGCTCAGGCATGATTGATTTAAAATTCAAAAGAATATATATGATAGCTAAAAAACAATGAATTAATGACCATTCCAACTTTTAGTGCGTCATGACTTTTTTGTTCAAGAATCAGATAATCTTTTTATCATCTGAGAGCTTTTTGGTATTCAGATATTATGAGTTTTAGAGATTTCATTGACCAGTTAAAAGAAAACGGAAAGCTGGTAGAGATTCCACAATCCGTTTCTCCTGTATTTGAAGCTTCAGGGATTGCAAAAAAAGTAAAGGCCCCTGTTCTTTTTCATGATGTGTCAGGCTCAAAAGTTATAATGAATCTGCTTGGGTCAAGAGATGAACTGGCTTCTTTGTTAGGAGTTCCTAAAGAGGAAATAATAAAGAGGCTTTCCGAGGTTTCTCCGAAGGGTGAAGTTATACTGGTATCAGAATCTCCTACTCAGGAAGTTGTGGAAGATAACATTGACCTGAGAAAACTTCCTATCCTTACTCATTTTGAAAAAGATGGAGCTCCTTACATAACTGCAGGGATTGTAGTCTCAGAATATGGGGGTACAATGAATGCTTCTATTCACCGCCTGATGCTTGCAGGAAACGATAAACTTGCAGTCCGTCTGGTTTCCCCAAGACATACCTACCTGCTTCATAAAAAAGCGGCCGAAAATGGCGACCCTCTGCCTATTGCAATTGTTATCGGCTGTGATCCGCTAATTACGTACGCGACTTCTACAAGAGTGCCGGTAGGAAAAGAGTTTGAATATGCAGCTGCCTTAAGAGGGCATCCGGTTGAGGTTTTTGAGTGCGAAAACGGTGTAAAAGTTCCTCATGCCGAGATTGTGCTTGAAGGTTATATTGACCCTGCGGAGAGAATCGATGAAGGGCCCTTTGTGGATATTACGGGGACTTACGATCTTGTGAGAAAAGAACCTGTGATTCGCATTACTCGAGTAATCCATAGAAAAGATCCCCTTTACTATGGGATTCTGCCAGCCGGTCCGGAGCATCTTCTGATGATGGGCGTGCCTTACGAACCCAGGATTTACAAAGCCGTCGGGGAGGTTACAACTGTCAAAAACGTGGTGCTGACAGAAGGAGGATGCTGTTACCTTCACGCAGTTGTTCAAATCGAAAAGCAAACCGAAGGAGATGGAAAGAACGCGATTATGGCAGCCTTTGCAGCCCATACGAGCCTGAAACATGTAGTGGTCGTAGACGACGATATAAACATATTTGACCCTAATGATGTTGAATTTGCAATTGCTACCAGAGTAAAAGGGGATAAAGACATTCTTATTATCACCAATGTTCGCGGCAGTTCTCTTGACCCGAGAGGTGCTCCCGACGGGACGACCACTAAAGTTGGAGTTGATGCTACAAAGGTTCTTGTAGAGAAAGAAAACTTTGAAAGGGCAATAATTCCCGAAATACCGGAAGAATAGGCAAAATCAAAATAATTCTCATGCGTGCGAGCAGAGTGAATTTTCATGTATTTGACAAAAGAAGAAGAGCAAATCCTGAATGGAGAAGCCGGGGAGACTCTCAGGCAGGCAATAGAAATCCTTGTGTCTCTTGGAGATATTTACGGTGCGGATAGGCTTATCCCTATCAAAAGTGCCCAGATTGCAGGGGTTTCTTACAAAACTATAGGCGATGCAGGCCTTGAATGGATTTCTGACCTGAATGGTAAGGTCAAGGTTCCTTCTATTCTGAACCCTGCAGGAATGGACCTGGAAGACTGGGAAAGGCTCTGCATACCACATGGTTTTGCAGAGAAACAAAAGTTAATTGTTCAGGCTTACGAAAGATTGGGAGTTTGCTGTGAATGCACCTGTACGCCGTATACTCTTGAGGGTTTTGATGTCGGTTACGGGGATCATCTGGCATGGAGCGAATCATCAGCAGTTTCCTATTCAAATTCAGTGATCGGAGCCCGTACAAATCGAGAAGGAGGGCCGTCAGCGCTTTCTGCTGCTCTTGTTGGTAAAACTGCAAACTATGGATTCCACCTGAATGAAAACCGCATACCTGAGATTTCGATTGATGTCGAATTCTCATTGAAGGAATCGGATTATGGAGCACTTGGGTACGTGGCTGGCAAACTCCTGGGAAGCAAAGTGCCTGTTTTTCATCTCAAAGATATTCCAAAAAAGGACGAGTTAAAAGCACTCGGAGCTGCAATGGCTGCATCAGGAGCAGTTGCCCTTTACCACGTTTCCGGAGTTATACCTGATATTTGTAAACTGAATTTTGAAGATCCGGCAGAGAAAATTACTATTGAGAGAGACCAGCTTGAATCTGTTTACGACAGCCGGAGAAAAGCCTGCCGAGAACCTGAATTGATTACGATCGGATGCCCACATTGCTCCGCAGCCGAACTTGGGAAAATCGCTCAACTTCTGGAAGGAAAGACTGTCTTAAAGGAGCTCTGGATTTTCACATCAAGGGAACTTGCAGGACGTTATCCGGACTATGTCCGAAGCATTGAAAAAAGCGGAGCAAAAGTCGTCTGCGATACCTGCATGGTGGTTTCTCCTGCTACTGACAGTTATTCCTGTGTCATGGTGAATTCGGGAAAAGCTTTTGCTTACGTGCCAGGGATGTGCGGAGCAGAAGCTGTATACGGAAATATGGAAGCATGTATCGGGGAAGCTACAGGAGATGCAGCTTGTATCAAGGAAAAAAAGGCAGGTGGTTCCTATTAAATTAAAAGGCCGGACAATCTCACGAGGATGTGCAAAAGGAGAAGTACTGCTTTCCAGAGACCCCATTTCTTTCCTTGGCAGTATCGACCCTAAAACCGGAGTAGTGATTGAAGAAAAACATATCCTGGCTGGGAAATCAATTAAAGGTAAGATCCTCGTTTTCCCGCACGGGAAAGGTTCTACCGTTGGTTCTTATGTGATGTACCAGCTGAAAAAAAATGAAGTTGCGCCCGCAGCAATCATAAATCTGGAAACCGAACCCATTGTGGCAGTTGGAGCCATTATTTCCAAAATTCCTCTCGTTGACATGCTTGAAAAGAATCCTTATGATTTCTTAAAAAACGGAGATCTGGTTCTGGTAAATGGGAACGAAGGATTTGTCGAACTTATTGAAGAAGGAAATTATTAGTGCAGAGATATGAACCCACAGATTAACCAGGAAATGAAGAATAATAAGAAAGGCAATGAAAAACTCGATGTCGAAGGAACAATCTCGCGGTTTTATCCTTTCATATCCAGAGTATTTGATGTGTATGAGGTTCAAAGTTCCGGGAATTCCCTGTATTTCTTTGGGACTCCAAAAACCGATATCGATATCATTGAGGGAGAACTCTGGCTGACTGTCCATCAGTTTGGATTTACGTGTACACTTAAATACGAGCTTGGGGAATATTTCCTGCTGGTTGCTCCTGAAAAAAAGGAAAAGGACAGGGTCTGGATAAATCTCGTCCTTTTTATAACGACCTTATTTACAACCATGATATGCGGAGCGGAATTGTTTGGAGTGGACATCTTAAACGAACCTTTGCAGATTTATAGAGGTCTGCCTTTCACTCTTGCAATAATGGCAATTCTCTGTTCCCATGAGATGGCTCACTACATCATGGCTAAGTACCATGGGATGGAAGCCTCTCTTCCCTACTTTATCCCGATCCCTATTTTTATCGGCACTATGGGAGCGGTAATTCGTTACAAAGGACCGGTTCCCAACCGAAGAGCTCTTTTCGATGTTGGGATAGCCGGGCCTCTGGTAGGGTTACTGGTATCTATTGCAGTTACTTACATAGGATTTAGTCTTGAATCACCTGCCATCAAGCCTCTACAGGATTCCATGATGTTTGATCTGGGCACACCTCCCCTTTTTATGTTAATCCAGAATTTTGTCGGTGCTACGCAGGGAAATCTGCATCCTGTAGCTTTTGCAGGCTGGGTAGGGATGTTCATAACTTTGCTTAATCTTCTCCCAGCCGGACAGCTTGATGGTGGCCATATTATGAGGGCTATGCTTGGCAAAAAGGCAGACAGCATTTCATTTTTAATGCCGCGTCTCTTGTTCCTCCTGGGGCTCTACGTAATTTACTGGCTGAAGGAGGATGGATTTGTATGGATTTTCTGGGCTCTTCTCCTCTGGGCTCTTGCATCATCCGGCCATCCGTCCCCTCTTCATGACAAAATTGCATTGGACAGGAAACGCATTCTCATCGGAATCCTTATGTTTATCCTCGGTCTTCTCTGCTTTACTCTCATTCCTTTTAAGACCGCAATCTGAAGGAAACCGGGGATTATTAAAAAGGAGAAAAACAAAATGGATGTGCATTTTCGCTACAGTAAGAAAAACTCCTACAGCTTTGCAGTACTTTCCCCCTTACTGCCGGAAGCAGGGTTTTCAAACAGGCCTTTAAAAGGGATTATGATTTATAGTTTTACATCACATCAGGCAGCAAGGGCCTTTGCGGAAGTGAAAAATGCAGACACGGACTCGATTTTTATTGCAGGAGGACCGCATCCCTCTGGAGCTCCCGAGGAAACCCTCGAATACTTTGATTATGTCGTAATCGGCGAAGGTGAAGAAACTCTTCCCGAACTTGTAAAGATACTCCAGGAAGGGAAAGACC
>JAUPKV010000653.1 GCA_030837265.1 Methanobacteriota archaeon | reverse complement strand
AGATGCTGAATTGACAGATGATGACTTGAGAGCACTCCAGGGTATGGAGAGTATACAGTATAAGGAAGGTGAAATCTCCGGAAGCGAAGAAGTGAAATATGCAGGAGAAACTGCAACTCTCTCAATTACAGGAGTAGACCCTCAGGTCTGGAAGTATATGACTACTCTGAAAACGTCATCTGGAAGACTGCTTGAACCGGCTGATAAGTATGTTGCTGTCATAGGAAGCGACATTGCCACTGAGATTTATGATCATGACATTGGAGTCAATCAGGTAATAACAATAAACAACAAATCGGTGCGTATTGTTGGTATCCTGGAAGAAAAAGGTATGGGGGACGATTCAAAGATTTACATGCCGATAGATGGAGCAGTAAACCTGATTGATGATGCAGAAAAAGATGTGTATGACACTATATCAGTTAAAGCAAAGAGTGAAGATCTTGTAGATGGACTTATGAATGATATCGAAAAGAAGCTCATGGTCTCAAGACACATTAACCAGGAGGACGATAGGGACTTTTCCGTAAGCGCTTCAAAGTCCATGGCTGAGTCGGTAACGGAAATGACAGGCACTATGACTCTTTTCCTTGGAGCCATTGCTGCTGTGTCTCTACTTGTGGGATCTGTAGGTATTGCCAACACAATGTTTACCTCTGTCCTTGAAAAAACAAAGGAAATAGGAACTATGAAAGCCATTGGGGCAAAAAATAGGGATATCCTTATGATTTTCCTCTTTAATTCCGGAATGGTGGGTCTAGTTGGTGGTATCCTTGGAGTTATGCTGGGAGCCATTGTTTCAGCTGGTCTCCAATCAATGATGGGAAGCATGACAGCAGGAGGTGGATTAAGTATTGCTCTGATGGTTGAAGGACTTTTACTTGCTGTTTCTATAGGAGTGATCTCAGGAGTTGTTCCTGCTTACAGGGCTTCTAAACTTAAGCCTGTAGATGCACTTAGATATGAATAACTAAAGAAAGGGAACAATCCTTTTCTTATTTTTTGTTTGGAGCAAATGTTTCGCTGAAAAATGATAGTTGCTAACTCAAAAGAGCTTAAAAAAGCACTAGTGGTAAAATAATGAAATAGAAATGCTTTAAAAATGTGATTGGCATACTTTAGGTAGAGGATCTTATATTACTAGATACCTACTTCCTTACTTATCCATGTGTTCATTTTTCCTTCAATATAATAATTATAAATATTGAGCTCTTTCAAATATATTTCCTCAAACAATTTCAAAGATTAAAGAATGGAGAAAAAAATATGAAAGATCAAACAATAATGCTAGGCCCAATTTCCTACATATATCGAAGCCATTCAGCCTATATGACAAAGGAACTCGAAGATTATAGGTTAGGAAGCGGACAGTTTGAGTTTCTAATGTATTTAAATCATAAAGATGGAATATCTCAGGAAACAATTGCAAAAGACCTCAAAGTTAGTAAAGCAACAAGTGCCAGAGCAATCCAGAGCTTGGAAAAAGAAGGGTATGTGTTCAGGCAAAAGGATGAAAATGATCAAAGGGCTTACAAAGTTTACTTAACTGAAAAAGGAAAAGAAATGAGAGATAATATTTTTAAAAAATTAGATTCTTTTGCTGAAATTCTTTTATCGGATTTTACATATGAAGAAAAAGAAATTCTTTGGTTACTTCTTCAAAAAGCTGCGATCAAACTTTTTGAGCCCGGGTTTGAGCCTCCACAGAAAAGTCAGTTGTGTGAAAGAAATAAAGGTAGATCTACATAAGCTGTCACCGCCGCAAAATAGCAGGTACTAATAGCAAAATCTGAGTAATTCGTGAGTTCCGTCTTTTTTCGGTTCCGTTGCAAAAAATTTTTTTGGTTTGTCTTATATAACTTCATAAAATCATAAAATATTTAAATTTGTTTTAATAAGAACCCAATTATAATTTTTAATTTGAGGTTTTAATGCCAATGACAAGTAACCTACGAAAATCCGGTATTGATATAATAGGCGATATACCTTGGGGTATGCATATTTGCCAATTTTATCAAACAAAAGAAGACCTAATTAATATTCTTGTACCCTATTTCAAAACAGGCTTAGAAAATAATGAACTATGCATCTGGATCACTTCTCAACCTTTGGAAAGTGAAGAGGCAATAATAGCACTGCGAGATAATATACCAAACTTGGATAAATATCTAGAAAAAGGGCAAATCGAAATTATTTCTCACAAAGACTGGTTTTTGAAAGAAGGTACTTTTAACCAAGATAGGGCATCAAACTGTTGTGCCGAAAGGATTTCTCATATATTACCTAACGGTTACGAAGGTGTAAGACTTAGTGGTAACAATTCTTGGTTGGAGAAAGAAAACTGGGACAGTTTCATTACATTTAAAGAACAAATGGATATTGCCATTAGTAATTGCCATATGATAGCTCTTTGCACTTATTTTATTGAAAAGCACAACATCGAAGAAATACTTTATCTCGGTGTAAACCACAAATTTGCAATGATTAAAAGTAATGGTAAATGGAAGCTAATTGAAAGCACTAAACGTAAAATTGCTGAGGAAACAGCAATAAAAGCAACAAAAGAGTGGGAAAATACTTTTGGCACAGTGCCAGACTTAATAGCTATAATAGATTCTAACTATAGAGTTGTTCGTGCAAATAGAGCCATGGCATCCAGATTAGGAATTACACCTGAAGAATGCATTGGATTAACATGCTATCGTTTTGTTCATGGGACTTCCAAGCCTCCTTCTTTCTGCCCACATAGGCGGATGCTTATAGATGGATTAGAGCATACTTCAGAAGTTTGTGAAAATCGTGCTGGTGGTTATTTCATAGTAAGCGCTTCTCCTCAATATGATTCTGAAGGAAAGCTAATTGAGAGCATTCATGTTGCTCGTGATTTCAACGAACGTAGCATGCCCACTTGCTGAAAGTGCAGCTAAGAATGAAATTGGAGAATTGATCCAATCTTATTCTGAACTGACACCCGAAAGGGTAGTAGTGGCTCGAGCCGGATGACGAGAAACTGTCAAGTCCGGTTCCTAGAAAACTGGAGGAGAGTAATCTCGTCCTGTTATTCGACCAATGAAAACCCCGTGGAATTCCATATTTCCACTGGACTATGTCTCAGAAGATTTAAATCAAATTTATTGCGGAATGTCTCTAGACTTGAACCATAATTAAGCATCAGATATGATATATCAGACTTGATATTGAGACTGCTTGAAAAAATAGGTTTTTATATAAGCTTATTATATTTTTTAGTATGTTTTATTTAGTTTTATAGGTTTTATAAAGTTGTCACTGATTACTCACTCAATTTTATTTGTATATGGTAACCAAGCTAAAGGTACGAAAACATAACAGAACCTATCTATTAATCCTCAATTTTTGAAAAAAAACAAGAGACGGAAACTTAAAACTGAGACTGATATTTTCTTTGGTTAGTATTTGGAGAAATGGAACCAAAAGAGGAGCCTGTGCGGAAAATGAAAGATAAACAAGACAATTATTTGACAATATATCCAAGTTCCATGCTTCGTGTAGATAAAGATGGGACTATTCTTTACTCAAATGAAGCTGGCAAAGTTTTATTGCGCGAGTGGAAAGTAGTAGTTGGAGAAACATTACCTCCTTGTATAGTAGATCTTGTGCAACAGGCTATCTCACGAAATAATCCGGAAAAAATTGAAGTTGATGTAGGAAAAAGAGCATACTTAACTGTATTTTATCCCTTATGTGAGGAAAAAGGTGTGTGTATTTTTGGATTTGATATAAGTGGTCAGAAAAAATTTGAAGAAAAAACTAATGTTAAAAAACTTGAATGTGAAATAGAGTTGGAGTTCTTAAAGCTTGTTAATGAGAGTAAAAGTACTGTGGAATTAGTTCATTCTGCATTAAATTTCTTCAGTAATAGCTATGACATTGAAGCAGTTGGTGTAAGACTGCAGCTTAAATACGATTATCCATTTTTCGAAACAAAAGGATTCATTAAAGAATATCCTAAATCTGAAGACATCCTTTGCGCTTGGAATGACTCAGGACAATTTATATACGTCAACTCCGGCACTCAAATTAAAAAATCAATGTGTAAGAATGTTATTTGTGGACAAATAGATCCTTCAATATCTTTCTTTACTTCACAAGGAAGTTTCTGGACTAACAGCACTACTGAACTGCTTGCTACAAGTATAGATGCTGATAACAGCATCAGAAAATGCAACAAATGTAATAAAATGGGATATGAATCACTTGCTATTATCGCTCTCCGAGTCAATGAAGAAACTTTAGGTCTTCTTCAGTTGAACGACAGACGAAAAGGACTATTTTCATCAACCACAATTATAAAGTTAGAACGACTAGCAAAATATCTGGCTTTGTCACTATCAAAGAAGCGAGTCGATGAGTTTTTGCTTGAAGCGTATGAAACACTTTTTATACAGTCTGAAAAATTAGAGGATAAATCAGAAGAACTCCAGAGAGCTTATGAAATATTAAGCGAAAGTGAAGAAAAGTACCGCAGTATTGTAGAGACAGCAAATGAGGGTATACAAATAATTAATACTGAGCACAAGACTACTTATGTTAATCAAAAAATGGCGGAGATGTTGGGATACAGTCGAGAAGAAATAATTGGTAGATCAGTAAGGGATTTTACCGATGAGGAAGGTAAAGCTGTTTTTGAGAATCTTATGAATAAAAGACGGCAAGGGATCAATGAGAATCATGAATTTAGATTTATAAGAAAAGATGGAGCATCTTTATGGGTTCATGTTAATGCTAAATCCTTTTTTGATAAAAACGGTAAGTTCTCTGGTTCTATTAGTATGCTCACAGATATCACTAAGAGAAAAGAAGCAGAAACTAAGCTTAAAGAAACACTTGAGAATTTGGAAAAATTAGTTATAGAACGTACGAAGGATCTTGAGACTGCAAATAAATCGTTGAAAGAAAGTGAATCAAGTCTTGTTGAAGCTCAAAAAATGGCTCATATAGGTAATATTGATTGGAATCTCGTAACAGGCGAGGTATACTGTTCTAATGAAATGTATAATATTCTTAAACGTAACCCACAAGAACCCGACTTAACATATAACGAGTTTTTAAATTATATTCATCCAGATTACAGAAATAAGATATGCAATTCCATTGACAAAGCTTTATCAGGAGATTCAGATTCTGGTGTTTATTCGATAATTTTAGCTAACGGAGAAGAAAGTAAAATTTTTTCACATATAAAAGCGATATTTAATGAAAAAGGCACTCCTATACAACTAAAAGGAACATTTCAAGATGTTACAAAACTTTACAAATATGAGGAAAAAATCAGTAACTTAGCAAACATTGTGGAAACTTCTAATGATGCTATTGGGACTTTATCTCCTGAGGGCATTATTACAAGTTGGAATAAAAGTGCAGAGAAGGTGTATGGTTACTCTGTTAAAGAAATCTTGGGAGAGCCTATATCCATTTTGGCTCCACCCCATTTGATTGATGAGACAAAGAATTTAAGTGAAAAAATTAAGCAAGGAGAACGTATTCATCACTATGAAACGATACGACAAAAGAAAGATGGAACAATAATCAATGTTTCAATAACGCTTTCTCCTGTTTTTAACTCATATGGAGAAATGATTGCGGTCTCATTTATTTCTAGAGATATAACCGATAATAAAGCAATAGAAGAAAAACTTCGTAAGAGTGAGAAAAAGTACCGGAACATCGTAGAAACTGCAAATGAAGGTATAGTAATAATTGACAAAGAAGCAATAATCACTTTTGAAAATAATAGAATGGAAGATATGCTTGGATATGCCCATGGAGAAGGTATTGGTAGACCAATATGGAATTTTCTCAATGATGATGAATCGAAAGCTATCGTCAAACTTAATTTGAAAAATAGATGGTTAGGTATAGACGATAACTACGAATTAAAGTTAACAAAGAAAGATGGCACAATGTTGTGGGCAATAGTAAATGCAAAGTCACTTTTGGATAAAGATGGAGAATATTTAGGTACTCTTAGCATGTTTACAGATATAACTATACGTAAAGAAGCTAAACAAGCCCTTGAGAAGTTTGAGATTGCTAGAGAAAAGGAGATTCACCATAGAATAAAAAATAACTTCCAAATAGTGTCATCATTGTTAGATATTCAAGCTGATAAATTTTTAGGAAGATGTGATATTAAAGACTTGGAAATACTTGATGCATTTAAAGAATGTCAAAATAGAGTCATGTCCATGGCTCTAATCCATGAGGAACTATATAGGGGCAGTGGATTAGAAACTATCAATTTTTCTGATTACATCGAGAAACTCTCTGAAAATCTGTTATTGACATATAGGCTTGGAAATAAAACTATAAAAATTGAAAGAGATATAGAAAACGATATTTTCCTTGACATAGATACTGCAATTCCATTAGGAACATTAATAAACGAAATTGTTACTAATTCTTTTAAGCATGCATTTATTGGAAAAGAGAATGGTGAAATTTGGATAAGTCTTCATAGAGAAATAAAAAATTTCGTGAATATCAGTGAAAAAGAAAATTTCGAGGATGCTATAAGTTCAAATCTAATTCTATCTGTTTCTGACAATGGCGTAGGTATTCCTAAAAATTTACATATTGAAAATCTTGATAGTCTTGGGCTTCAACTAGTTACTTCCCTTGTCGACCAGTTAAAAGGCGAACTTGAGATTAAAAGAAACAAAGGAACAGAATT
>JAUPKV010000652.1 GCA_030837265.1 Methanobacteriota archaeon | reverse complement strand
TAAGCAATCACTCCAAATCTGAGTCTCCTTGAAGCCCAGTAATTTATTACAAAAAAAAGTCCATTTAAGAATACTATAACAGGGAGGAGTATCAGAGATCTTGAAATTTGAGGTGTATTCAAAACTTGACCAATTTGATCTGCAAAAACCACGGATATAATTCCAGTAATTATAGTTGTAACTGCTATCAGAGCAACACAAAGTACAACAATGTTTATAGCATCTTCGTCTTTTTCAGGCAGCATTATGGAAAGATGATATGAAAGGCAGGAGAGGACTGCAACAATACCTGAAATTGATGTAATAAGCTGCAATATTCCAAAATCATCTGGGTTATAGATTCTGGTAATTACAGGAATAAGAAGAATACCCAATGCTTGAGCAATTACACTTCCAGAAACCAGCTTTAAAACGTTGACTAGAAAATTTGTCATATAAATTCCCGTTTTAATTAGTTTATTGTTTCATAAATAATTTAATGTCAAAGTATATCATATAAATCATAAAGCAGATGAACGTTATTATGAGGGAATTACAAGAGAGCGTTAAAGATTGAACCAATTTTCTCACTCGCATTTCCAGTTCCAAAAAGATCTCCTTTTACCTTAGTTCTTTAATTTTTGATATTTCCACTTTCTTCAAGAATTCTCTGTCTATGCAGTGTGTTTTTCATATAAAAACAACTGTATAAATTAGTGGGATCTGTCAAATTAAGACTATAATAGATAATTTCCTGAGAATAACTTCCGCATATGGCATCATTTTCCATATAACTTTCTGAATAATATTCCCCTGCAATTTTTTCTTTTTCAGGTTGACTTTTCTGAGATAATTTTCACTATCCGTTGTTAGATATAACTCACGTGAATACATTAATCTCTCTTTTAATCTCTGTCGAACAGTTCTGTTTGCGGGTGTAAATAGGACATTTTCAAAATAATTGTCTGGATATGGAAATAACCATTTATTTTCATAGAAAATTTCACAGGAAGTATTGAATTTGGTTTTATGCCTTCCATCAATAGTCTGACCACGAAAAATATCTTCTATTGATAAATCTTCAAGTATAATTGCCCCATCTCTTGAAGCATCTTCAAGAATTTTTTTCCCCCTCTCGGTTCTGGCGATAACAACAGTATGACCTTCAGGTTGTTGTTTATGAGAAATTCCCCATGGATCTCCACAGACAATATCGCTGAAGATGTTCATCTGGTCATAACAGGCTATACAACGATGCAGTTCATAGACTTGTTTTAACCCGTGGCGCTTTTCCTTTGGAAGCCAATAATCGTTAGTTGAAGTTGTAACATGAACATCACCAGGCCATCCATAACTTTTATCCCTGAACCGGAATCCTGATATCTGTTTGGGATCACACTTACTTTGTTCAATCAAATCATCAATCATATCACCCCCATTTTGTCCTGCGCAAATCAAACCAATTCTATATTTTGGCAAGGTTACATTTGGGTAATTTTTGCGAATTAATTGAAGACTCTCAGCCTGGCACCCCAAAACAACAGCAGCAGTATTTTTATCGGAATGTTCAAGTATTGTTTTAACAACTGACGACTGGGTATAATATGACCCGCATGCATCAATTATTTCAGATTTCGATGAAGCAAGTACTGCTTGTGGCTTTCTTGTTTTTAAGTTTAGGTTGTTTACTATTGCCCCTTCGATCTTATTTTGCTCTAAAAGATAACACAATAATGCTGTTACAATCCCACCACTCTGTGATTTTTGCCTTATTGTATTGTCACTTGCATATCCTACATATCCTGCAAGACATACACCATGAAAAATATCATCAGTCTCAATTGAAGGTTTGTTCTCAGGGTTGCTCGGGCAGATTTTTGCACATTTCCCGCAATCGATACACAGGTCGTTGTTGATCTCTGCAACAAGATATCCAGCAGTATTTGTAACTATTTCAATTGCATTTGAAGGACATATCCCAGAACATGCTCCGCAGGCAGTACAAAGAGCATTGTTTGCAACATGGGATATATTATGTATTTGCATAATTTACCTCTACTTTGAAAACAGAATTTTTCCAGTCTCAATAACTGCTTTTCGAACTTCGGGATATTTTTCAGCAATTATTTTTTTAGATTCATCTCTTTTCTCCCAGAATGAATTAAAGGTTGAGATCAGTTTTTCTGAAGTACATTCACCAGTTGGAATCCCCCATCCATCCTGACCATACCAGTGGAGAAGTTCCTCATATTTGTAGTGCCATCCAACAACAAGTGTTGGAACTCCTGAGGACAAAGCAGCAACACATGAATGATATCTGCTTGCGACAATAACCTCACATGATGCGATGATGTTTTTTAGTTCTATGCTGGACATATGTGCCGAATCAATGATATCTACATGAATACCTTCTTTTTTTAATTCATCTTGGATTTCCCTCGACACGGTAATATCATTCATATCTGATGACTGTTGAACTTCATTGGGAATTAAAATAATCGATATTCCATATGTCTGGGAAATATGTCTACATAAATTTATTATGCATTCAACATATCCTGTTTTCCCTTTCCATTGCCGGATTATCTGGTGACTAGTAGAAATTCCTATTTTACTCTCATCAAAAATTTTATCGTTTGAGGAGGTCATCATGTTTGCAATATCTGGCGATAAAAGAATCTCTTTTTTTACTTTTGCATCATAAATGAGAGCATCACAACTTTTCTCTTCTCTTGCAGACACTACATCGAATAGGTGGTTGCAGGCAAATGCTGCAGACTTTTGGTTCAATTTGCTTTTCATTGGTCCAAAACTACAGGTGTTCTTAACTGTTTTTCTGCGGAAAAACTTTGCAATGGCTAATGTTCTGAATGTATAGACACTATTTGCAAACATCCCCAAATAACTAAACTTTTGTGAGTTTAAATTATCGGAAAAACAAATCCCATATAAATCTACAGCGATATCTGATGATTTCACCTCTCGAATAAATTCTTTCATTTCTTTGTTTCTCAGAAGAGCAAACCCAATATTTTTGTATGAAAGGGATATTGTTCTTATTTTAAAGTTAAAATCACGTGACGAGTATTCGTTAAATGGAGTTGTCTGATAATATGTTAATTCATAATCATTTACATAAAGTTCAGCTAAAACCTCCTGAAGACCATGCAGTATTGAGGGGCTTCCAAAATTATCCTCTATTTTTACACCTGTCGCTAATATTTTTATCATACTGACCACTTTAACTTCCGCTATGCCCGATGTCAAATTTTTAATCCATAGTTCCAATCTGGTTTTATTATCTCATATTCCTTGCAAGTGAAAAGGCGCCAGATCTCAGGGTCCTGACGGAGAATGTTATAATCATCCGGAAGCTGTCGAGGAAGCGCTCAATATTCACCCATCGCCTAGTGGCGAGGTTATCGATGATGACGATGTTGTGGTGCTGTGTCAGGAGGTCCTCAAGATTCGAGCCGATGAAACCTGCACCATCTTTTATAAAAATATTTTTTGCTTTTTGACTCATAGGTGACCACACAATCGAATATAATTTTAGATTTTTCGCTGTTTTGCGTTGATTGAAATCCAGCCTTTCTGTATTTTCTCGAAGCGTTACGCAGGGGACTTTGAGGATGCATGCTTCTTCCTGCACACCTCCGCTGTCTGTAAGGATGATCTTGGCTCCGCTTTCAAACTGTAAAATTCCAGGTAACCGAGAGGTTCGATCAGTTTTGTGCTTTCAGGTAGTTTGAGACCGAATTCTCCAATCATTTTCACAGTCTTGGGATGGGCTGGAAAGATGATTGGGAGGCCGAACTCTTTGTATATCTGAGATAAGCCGTTTAGAATTCCATTGAGACGTTCTTTGCGATCGACGTTCTCAGCACAGTGAGCTGTAGCTGCAAAATATTCTTTTTCAGTTAAGCCAAGTTTTCTAAGGATATTAGATCCGGTTTTACATATTCTTAGGTTCTGATAGGCTGCGTCGACAACCGTGTTTCCTGTAACAAAGATTTTGTCATGGGAAATGCCTTCGTTTAATAGGTATTTTCTTGAGGTTTCAGTTGGAGCAAAAAGATAATCGGAAATATGGTCTGCAATGATTCTGTTTGTTTCTTCTGGCATTGTTCTGTCAAAGGACCTTAAACCCGCTTCGACATGACCTATTTTTATCTGGAGCTTGGATGCTGCAAGAGCACCTGCAAGGACAGTATTTGTATCTCCCTGAACGAAAATGACATCAGGCCTGTCTTTTATCAGAATTTCTTCGATTCCGGTAAGCATTTTTGCAGTCTGTTTTCCGTGGAATCCTGAGCCTACATCGAGGTTGTACTTTGCCTGCGGAAGTTTCAGCTGCTCAAAAAAGATTTTATCCATCTCGTAGCTGTAGTGCTGGCCTGTATGTAGTATATAATACTCTAAACCCTGTTTTTCACATTCTCTTATTATAGGGCTCGTTTTTATGATCTCAGGCCTTGTGCCGAGGATAATTGCTATTCTCATATTTTTTACCGCATCCTTGTCAGGTGAAATTCCTAACAATCATTACTTTTTTAACAAGTAACTTATTAAGTTATTTAATCCATTTTACTCTCTGAAATTGCTCTATAGATATCGATTTTTATAAAAAATTTTATTTATTCAAGCTTTAAATTCTATAGATAGTTATGAAGTTTTCTTCATTTTTGACCGAAATTCTTATATAACATGACTGATACACTTTTAAAGAAAACTTAAGCATTTTCTTGAATAAAATGAGGGTAGAAAAAGAGTAAAATTTAAGGGTATGGATCGAGCTTATATAGACTTTACTTTGACAAGTCTTGTCCTCATGCTGATAGGATTTATATATACGCCTTACTTTTTACGGATTTTTTATCTAGGCGAGGATCTGAACTTCACCCGACAACGCGAGCTGATCCCAAAACTCAAAAGTGCTTATCTAAACCCTGTACTCCGAATAATCAATCGAGTTTTAGATCACAGAAAATAGTGCTGAAAACCTGCTGATTTTGAACAAATTCGGTTTTGGGATGAACTCCGCTAATGATTATGCTCACTCTCGTCGGGTTTTATATCTTTTTTACTAGGGAATTCATCCAACTCTATATCTGGATTGATTACAAATATAAAGTAACTGAAAAATGAATATGGATTCATTCAGGTTGAGTGTTTAAATAAATTAACTTGTTAATTTTATTTTTAATACTAATG